>JBEKPI010000045.1:0-20257 GCA_049520855.1 Occallatibacter sp. | reverse complement strand
CTCCGGCAAATCCCGTGGACGTCTTGATAAAGTCCGCGCCCGCCTGGATCGCCAGCTCCGAGCCGCGCAGCTTCTCCGCCACGCTCAGCAGCGCCGTCTCCAGAATCACCTTCAGCGGCACTCCATGATGATGGGCAACGGCGGCCACCGTGCGGACGGCGTGCTCGACGGCATGGTAGTCGCCGCTCTTGAGCTGGCCGATGGGCAGTACCATATCCAGCTCGCGCACCCCCAGCCGGATCAGCGTTGCCGCCTCATGCCTCAGGCTCGAAGCCAGCGACGCCCCCAGCGGAAAGCCGATCACCGCGCCCACCGGAACACCTGTGCCGGAAAGCGCCCTGACCGCCGTTGACGCCCACACCGGGTTCACCATCGCGCAGGCGAAGCGGTAGCGGATTGCCTCGCCGCACAGTGTCTCCACCTGGTCGCGGGTGGCCTCGGGCTTCAGCAGCGTGTGGTCGATCACCGCGGCCAGCGCCTGCCGGTTCGCCAGCGCCGCCGCTGCGAAGAGCGCAGAATCGAAGACACCGTTGTCGAACTCCAGATCCACGTCCTGATTCAGTGTCGTCGCAGTCATCGGTTCCCGCTCCTTGCCCGTCCGCGCTCTGAGGCAGCGGCTCATCCATCGCTCCGCCGCAATCGAGTATAGTCCCCCTGGAACGCGCGTCTCTACTCCGGATGGTCCGGCGTCATCAGGCAGATGTCGGGCAGGTTGCGGTAGCGCTCCGCGTAATCCATCCCGTAGCCGATCACAAACAGGTTGGGAATCGAAAAGCCCACGTAATCCGCCTCGATCTTCTCGATTCGCCGCGAGGGCTTGTCCAGCAGCGCGGCGATGCGCAGCGTCTTGGGCCGTTGCTGCAACAGCAGCTTGCGCAGGTAGGCGAGCGTCAGCCCCGTATCGAGAATGTCCTCCACCACCAGCACATTCTTGCCTTCGATCGGCTCATCCAGGTCCTTGATCAGCTTCACCGCGCCCGACGAGCGCAGCCCCTTGCCGTAGCTCGAAGTAGCCACAAAATCGAAGGTCGCGTCCACATCGACGGTCCGCGCCAGGTCCGCCAGAAACGGCGCGGCGCCCTTCAGCACCCCCACCATCACCAGCTTTTCGCCCTTCAGGTCGCGGGTAATCTCCGCGCCCATCTCGGCCACGCGCGCGGCAATCTGCTGGCGGGTATACAACACTTCAAGATCCTCGTAAGGGACGGTAGCCATGCTCTCAGTATCGCCCGTTTCCGCGGCCTGAGCGCAAGCCCGCCTGTGTAAATTTCCGCTTGCCCGCTTCCTGGCCGTCTTCCCAGGCCACCTTCATCGCCACGAAGAGCCATTGTGCCCACCCGCGCGTCTATACTTGAGCAGTATGCTCCCCTATATCGATATCCGCTTCCTCCACCTGCATCTGGGGTCGCTGCGCCTCGATCAGATCCCCACCTTCGGCCTGATGCTCTGGCTGGCCGCCGTGGTCGCCGGCTTCGTCATGGACCGCAGCTTCCGCCGCGCCCGCCTCACCGCGGACGCCGTCGGCATGGTCGCCGTGGCCGTTGTCGCCGGCATCGTCGGCGCCAAGCTCTGGCACGTCCTCGACACCCCCATCGAGTTCCGTGAATTCGGCTGGTCCGTCCTCTGGGATTCGGCCGGCTTCGCCTGGTTCGGCGGCCTCGTCTTCGGCATCTCCGCGCTGCTCATCCAAGGCTGGCTGGCCCGCATTGGCGCGCTGCGCACCCTCGACCTCGCCGCCCCCGCCGCCGCCATCGGCTACGGCATCGGACGCATCGGCTGCTTCCTCTCCGGCGACGGATGCTACGGCCTCCCCATCCAGCCCGTTCATCTCCTCGGCCTGGCCTTTCGACCCTGGGGCATGAGCTTCCCCAACGGCCTCGAACCGGTCTTCGTCCCCGTCTACCCCACCCCGCTCTATGAACTCGCCGCCGGCCTGCTCATCGGCGCGTGGCTGTGGCGGGCGCTGGGCAAGCCGCACGCCACCGGCGCCATCCTCGGCCAATATCTGCTGCTCACCGGCCTGGCCCGCTTCCTCGTCGAATTCATCCGCCGCAACCCCAGAGTCCTCTGGGGACTCTCCAACGCCCAACTAGCCAGCGCCGGCTCTGTCCTCGCCGGCATCGCCCTCATCGCCTGGGTCTCCACCCGCCCCATCCCCGCGCCCGCCCCGGCCGCCGCTCCGGCCGCCAAAGCCGCCTAATAGTACAGTTGTCAATCGAAAATTACGGAGGGAGCAGGGGGTTTCAACCCCCTGAAAGATGGCGAATTGACGCGGCCTTCAGGCCCGGGCCTTCGCCTTTTTTCTCGGAACCGAAGGGTTTACAACTGTATATAAAAGCCCATTCGCAAGCCGGAATCTTCACTCAAACGTCGGAATTGGCCGATGCGATTTGCGGCGTGGCGGAATATCGAGTTCCACGCCGCCCAGTGGTGCGAAAAGCTTCTGAATGGCTGTCCCCAGGTCCTCTTCCGGCGCTGCCGATCCCCAATCCTCTTCCACGCAAGCGGTCAGAATCGCCCGCGCCTCCGCCTCCATCGAACGCCCATTGAGCGCCGCCCGCACCTGCAGCCTGCGCTTCACAGTTTCGTCGAGATTGCGAATCGTAATCGTCGCCATAAACCAAAAATAGCACAAATTTGCTAGCAATGACTGCAATGCTAGCACTATCCCGCTTCGCTACAGCCGCTTCTTGATCCGGCCCAAAAACAATGAGATTCCGTGCCCCATCCTAATCTGTCATCCTGTGCTCCCCTGGCTGCGGCGAAGGCCTCTCCACGGCGCATTGACCCGAAGAACGTTCCAATCGACGCTCTGAAGTCGCCTCGCAGTGCATCTCCATCGTCTTTTGTTTATGATTGAAAAAGATTGGCATGAATCACTTCAATATCTCTTTGGAGAGAATGGAAGACTTTCCTGCCCGGATTGTGAGACAGTTTTCTTATCTCATGCGGGGATTCTCTGCGCCCCGGCTCGCAGCTTGAGTGAACCGGCGCGCGGATGCTCCTCCGCTGAGCCTGGCTCTCTCTGAGAGGTCTCAATGCATCCCAATCGATTCTTCGCTGCGGGTTTCTATATTCTGCTCGCCCTTGCCGCGCTCCTTGCTGGATCGCGGCAGGCATCGAGCCAGGCCTCCACAACCTCTCAGGGCAATCCAGCTTCCACGCCGCTCGTCTCTTCGGTGCGCCTTGCCGGGCACACCGCGCATCAGGTGCTGGATGGAACCGCCATCCGGGTCAGCCATTACGACCCCGCGTTGAAGCTGCGCCTGGTCCTGGCTGTCCAACCGCCCAATATGGCCGCGGAGGAACAATTCCTCCAGCAACTGCAAACCAAAGGCTCACCCAACTTCCACAAGTTCCTCACCGCCGGCGAATGGAACGCACGCTTTGCGCCCTCCGTCGAAGATGAGCAAAAAGTAGTTGACTGGGCTAAGAGCCAGGGCCTCACCGTCACCAACCGCTTCGCCAATCGCCTACTGGTCGATGTCGAAGCTCCTGTAGGCGTCATCGAGCAGGTCTTCGGCGTTACCATCAACAATTATCAGGTGGGCGATGAGGTGGATTTTGCCAACGATCGCGATCCGCTCATTCCCGCCAGCCTCTCCGGCATCGTCCCCGCCGTGCTCGGTCTCAACAACATCGAGCGAATGCACGGAATGATGGACACCGCCGGAAAAAAGAAAGGCCCGGACTACTCTCCCGGCCCGGTTTATGCCGTGGGCAGATCCGCGCAGGGCGCGGGCGACCCAACCAAGAGGCCGTCCAGTCAATTTGCCCCGAAACAGCCTTCCGCCATGGCGGCCGAGCCAGCCTCGCCGGAGCCGAGCATGACCGGCGGCCTTGCCGAACCGGCCGATATACAAAGTTCCCAGGCATACGACTATGCCGGGCTTCAGGCCCTGGGCCACTGTTGCAACCCGCTGAACAATGCCTCCGGTTCTCCGCCCGGTTCATCCATCGGCATTGTCACCTTTGCAGATTTCGCCGACAGCGACGTTCAGGCCTTCTTCACGCACTACGGCCTGGCCTATAACTACACCGTCTACGTGATCGACGGAGAGGCATCGGTCACCTCTCCTCCTGGGATAGAGTGCCAAACCCATATAACCAACAGTTGTCCCGTCGTTGCGCCCGACGATGAAACCACTCTCGACACCGAGTGGTCAACCGCTTCCGCCAACAGCTATGGCTCCCCTAACCTGACGGCTCAGGTCTTTGTCTACGAAGCTGCCAACAGCAATTACGCCACCATCTCCGACCTTTACAACTTCATGCTGAGCGACAACCATGCCAAGGTGCTGACCACCAGCTATGTCGCGACGGACTCTGAATTCGGCTCGCCCAGCGAGATGACCGTCTTGCATGGCATCTTCAACTCGATGGTGGGGCAGGGCTGGACGCTGATCAGTGCCGCTGGCGATAGCGGCGCCACCTCCGGCTGCACCGACGCCACACTGGTCTTTTGGCCGGCTGAGGATCCGGACTTTGTCGCCGCCGGCGGCACCGAACTCTTCTTGAATTCGGATGGAACCTTCTCCAGCGAAGTCGCCTGGACAGGCGGCACGGGATCGACCTCGTGCAGCTCAAACGATGGCGGAGGAGGAGGTGGTGTCAGCGCGGTCTTCCCCGAGCCCTACTGGCAAAACGGCCGCTCCTACGAGGAGTGGGCCGGCGGCACGCAGTACGTCATCTCCAGCAGCTCGCAGCGCCTCTTGCCCGACTTCTCCCTGAACGCTGCAGGAACCTTCCAGATCTACTACTACAACGGTGCATTCAGCGGCGTCGGCGGCACCAGCATCGTCGCGCCCGAGCTGGCTGGCTTCTTTGCCCAGGAGAACGCCTATCTGGCTTCCATCGGCAGTATTTGCGGCTCGGGTGCCTCCGCCTGCGAACCCATCGGCAACCCCAATCCCGTTCTTTATGACATAGGCAACAACCCAGCCGGCGTCACCCACTATCCTTTCTACGACATCACATCGGGATGCGATACCAACAACATCACGGCGGCGAACCCCGGCCTCACCTATTACTGCGCCACCACCGGCTACGACCTGGCTACCGGCTGGGGCTCGGCCAATATGCTCCAGCTCGCTTGGGATATTAACTTCTGGGTGATTCCCGCCTACGGCACCCCCGCCATCGCCTTCTCCGGCCCGCCAACAGGCGCGAGTACCTGGTACAACACCAACCAGACCGTCCATTGGACCGTCACCGACAGCGACAGCGAAGACGCCGTTCCCAGTTCCGGCGTCGCCGGCTACACGCAAGGCTGGGACTCCGTTCCCGCGGACCCCGCAAGCGAGCCCCACGGCGGCGCTGGCAACTCCTTTTACAGCGGCCCCCAGTTCCCCAACGCTGTCACCGGATGCCTGGCCTTCAATGCCAATAGCTGCGCCGGTGGCTCCGGCCAGGGCTGCCACACCGTCTATGTCGAGGGATGGGACAACCAGGGACGCACCCTGACCAGCACCTACGGCCCGCTCTGCTATGACTCCGTCGCTCCCACCATCGCCATCAACACCAGCGTCGCAGTCGCCTCCACCGGCTGGTTCAACAGCACCACGGGGAGCCCGCTCGTTTCGCTTGTCGCCGCCGATCCCGGCGGCGCGAATGCCTCCGGCGTCAAAACCACCTACGGCGTCCTCGGAACCACCTCCTGCTCGCCCACCAATCTGGGTACATGCCAGATCTACAGCGGACCCCTAAGCCTCGCGCAGGGAGCCAATTCCGTGACCGCCTTCTCCCTCGACAATGCCGGCAACTTCAGCACCGTCGGGTTCGCCACGTTCTCTGTCGATACCGTCCCGCCGGTGACCACCGACAATCTCGCCAGCAGCACTTGGAACAATGGAACCTCGACCACGCCCGTGACCGTTACTCTGAGCGCCACCGACGCCGGGGGAAGCAACGCCTCGGGCGTGCAGACAAGCTACTACGCTCTCGATGGCGGCGCGAACACCGCATACGCCGGCCCTTTTGTGATTTTGGCTGCGGGCAGCCACACGCTCAAATACTGGAGCGTTGACGTAGCCGGCAACACCGAAGCCCAGAACACAGCCGCCTTTGCCATCCAGTCACCCACCACAGCCGCGATTGTCGCCACGCCCAACCCCTCGCTGCTCGGCCAATCGGTCACCATCACGGCGACTGTAACGGCAACCCTCCCCGGCACGCCCACCGGCTCGGTCACCTTCTGGAACGGCGCAACCAACCTCGGCTCCAGCACTCTCTCCGGCGGCGTCGCCACTCTCTCCACCACCGCTCTGCCCCTGGGCGCTCTCAACTTGCAGGCATCCTTCCTGGGATCCGCCTACTACGCAGCCTCCAGCTCTCCGCTCTTCGCTCAGACCGTCAACATCCCGGTCTCGCAGACCATCACCTTCACGCCCATCACCGGCACTCAGTACGCGCTGACCAGTGTGCCGCTTTCAGCCACGGCCACTTCCGGTCTGCTGGTCGCCTTCTCTTCAACCACGCCCGCCGTTTGCACCGTCTCCGCCGCAGTGGCCTCGCTGCTCACGAGCGGAACCTGCTCCATCGAGGCCACGCAGCCGGGGAATACCGTTTATGGACCGGCGCCGCCGGTCTACCACAGCTTCTGGGTTAGCCATTTAGCCCAGACCATCACCTTCCCGGCCATCACCGCCGCCGAGTACGCGACGACCAGTATGCCCATCTCGGCCACAGCCAGCTCCGGCCTCGCGGTTGACTTCGCCTCCACCACGCCCACCGTCTGCACCGTCTCCGGCGCGACCGCCTCGCTCCTCACCAGCGGAACCTGCACAATTCTCGCCACGCAGCTAGGCAATATCGTCTACACCGCGGCTACTTCGGTCTACCATAGCTTCTGGGTCAGCCACGCAACCCAGACCATCACCTTCCCGGCTATCACCACCGCCGAAGTTGCGCTGACCACCATGCCTCTCTCCGCCACAGCCAGCTCCGGCCTGACGGTTGACTTCGCCTCCACCACGCCCACCGTCTGCACCGTCTCCGGCGCGACCGCCTCGCTGCTCACCAGCGGAACCTGCACAATTCTCGCCACGCAGCTAGGCAATATCGTCTACACTGCGGCTACTTCGGTCTACCATAGCTTCTGGGTCAGCCATGCAACCCAGACCATCACCTTCCCGGCAATCACCACCGCCGAAGTTGCGCTGACCACCATGCCCCTCTCGGCCACAGCCAGCTCCGGCCTGACAGTCGCCTTCGCTTCCTCCACGCCCACCGTCTGCACCGCGACGGGCGCGACGGCAACGCTGCTCACCAGCGGAACCTGCACCATCCAGGCCACGCAGCCGGGCAATACCGTCTACACTGCGGCTACTTCGGTCTACCATAGCTTCTGGGTCAGCCATGCAACCCAGACCATCAACTTCCCAACCATTCCCCCGCAGACCGGGGTAAGCAGCTTGCCCCTGACGGCAACCGCCTCCTCCGGCCTGACCGTCGCCTTCGCCTCCTCCACGCCCACCGTCTGCGCCGTCGCTGCCGGCGCTAGCACCGCATCGCTGCTCATCAGCGGGACCTGCACCATTCAGGCCACGCAGACCGGCAATGTCGTCTACACCGCGGCGCCGTCGGTCAGCCAAAGCTTTACGGTATCCGCGCCATAGCCGCTCCTGACTGGCGCTGGGTGTCAAACCACAAACCCCATCACTGTGAAGCCCTAAAGCACGCAATCGGTATGTCATGCTAGTGGGGTATGGACGACACTCGATCGACGCCGAGGTTGCGCGAACAGACCGGGGGGCTTCTGTTGGCCATCGACACCTGCGGCCCCTCCGGTTCGGTGGCGTTGGGGCGCTTGAACCGCCAACCCTCAGGGCAACCCGCTGAGACTCTTGCCGTTGAGATTCTCGGCCAGATCGAGCTGGAAGGGCGCAGCTATTCCGCAACACTGGTAGCGGCCGTTGGCGAGCTGCTCAGCCGAAGCGGGACTCAACTGCGCCTGCTCGATGCAATCGTCGCGGTGAACGGGCCGGGCAGCTTCACCGGCGTGCGCGTGGGGCTGGCCGCGGTCAAGGGGCTGGCTGAAGCGGCGCGGATTCCGGTCGTCGCGGTTTCGCGGCTGGAGGTTTTCGCGGCAACCGCCGGAGTTGTGTCGGCTGCTCTCGATGCGCATCGCCATGAGGTCTTCCTGCGGCTTGCACTGCCGGGAGAGCAGGGCGGGGAACTGCTGGCCGGCGTCGGCGAACTCGCTCTGATCGCGCCCCCGTCGCGCATTGCCCTCTGCGACGAGGCCGCCGCCCTGCTGCTGGGGTCCGCGTGGCCGGCCGCGGAATTGGTCCGCGCCGCGCCGCCCAACGCCGCCGATGCGCTCTCGCTGTGCGCCTCCCGAGCCGCTGCCGGGCAGTTTGTCGATCTGGCCCTGCTCGACGGACATTACCTGCGCCGCAGCGATGCGGAGATCTTTGGCGAGCCGGCCGCCGCCGCACCCGAGCGCCTATGAATCCAAGCTCCGATGCGCCTGTGCGCCGCATGACGCTGGCCGACCTCGACAGCGTGGTCGAGATTGCAGAGAGCCTGCCGAGTCTGCCCCAATGGCCTCGCTCAGCCTGGCTGACCGCGCTCAACCCCCAATCCACGCCGCTTCGCATTGCGCTGGTGGTCGAAGATCCCATTGACGGCGTTCTGGCGGGCTTTGCCGTGGCCAGCCTGCTCGGTGCCCAAGCGGAGCTGGAGGCCATCGCGGTCGCCAATCCATTCCAGCGCCGTGGCCTGGCTCGGCGGCTCTTTGCCGCGCTGGCTGCCGAGCTGCGCGCGGCTCAGGCAACTGAAACGATTCTTGAGGTGCGGGACTCCAACCAGCCGGCCCTCGCGCTTTACCGGCGGTTGGGCTTCCTTGAAACCGGACGCCGGGCGCGCTATTACCGGAGTCCGGTAGAGGATGCGGTCCTGATGCGCCTCTGGTTGTGATAGCGCGTTCCGCCCGCATCTCCAGGCCGCGTTTCCGGGCAATCGGCGCGGGCAGCCAGGACGCCCCCGCCTGCGATCCAGCCGCAGTCAGCCGGTTGGCTCGTGATTGCCGTCACGTAAGGTGGGTTTTGGCGCGGAATTCCACAGCCGAAAGTTACTTTTGGCCCATTTTAGGCTTGCCCCTTGCGCGTCTACGGCGATATATGTAAGTGTTCCTTAACAGACGGAGGTGCCGGATGGACGAAATCCAAGACTCCACGCTGAGCGCGGAAATCAATCGCCTGCAGGCCGAACATCGTCGCTACGCTCAGCGGCTGGAAGAATTGATCCAAAAACCCTATCTCTCCGAAGATGAGCAGATTGAGCAAATCAAGCTCAAGAAGCTGAAACTGCACGCCAAGGACATGATCTTCTCCCTGGAGCGCAGGATACTCGTCACCGCTTAGGCTTTTGCGGCAACATTGAACGAAGGCCAATTGTCCGAGCGCCAGCCATGCGCGGCCTCCGCGTGGCTAGTACGCCCCAGCGCCGGGCATAGCTGCCGGCAGAGGTGCTCAATCGCCGTATAATCGTTTGGGACGATGGTTCGTGACGGTTACATCTACGGATTGAGCTTGCTGGCGGTGGCGGCTGTGCTGGCGGTGGCCACGGGCAACTGGGCGTGGAGCATCGCGCCCGTGTTGCTGGCGGCGTTCTTCCTTTGGTTCTTCCGCGATCCTGAGCGGGCCATTCCGCTGGAGCCCGGCTTGATTGTCTCGCCCGGCGATGGAGTTGTGACCGAGACCGCCGCGATCCAGACCCCGGAAGGGCCGCGCCAGCGCATCAGCATCTTTCTCAGCGTCTTTGACGTGCATGTGAATCGCTCGCCCATCGCCGGCGTCCTCGCCAGTGTGCGCTATCAAAAGGGCCGGTACCTGAACGCGATGAACCCCGCATCGGCCGATCAGAACGAGCAGAACAGCGTCGCCGTCCGTTCCGATAGCGGCGTGGAAATCGCCTTCGTGCAAATTGCCGGCCTGCTGGCCCGGCGCATCGTCTTCAACTTCGTCGAGGGCGACACAGTCGGGCGCGGCCAGCGCGTCGGCCTCATCAAGTTCGGTTCGCGCGTCAATGTGCTGCTGCCGGCCGAGGCCGAACTCCGCGTCAAGGTCGGCCAGCGCGTCAAAGGCGGCTCGAGCGTGCTGGCCTTTATGCCCAACGGAGAAGCCCTTTGAACTGGCACGGACGAAGACGCGGCGACCCGGAGCTCGCCAAGGCGAGGGCGCGGGCGAGGCTGCGCCGCGGCATGTTCCTGCTGCCTTCGCTCTTTACCGTGGGCAACATTGCCGCCGGCTTCTTTTCCATCGTGCAGACCATGGCGGCCCTCACCGGGGTGGGCGATGCCAACACCCACCTCGACTGGGCGGCCATCGCCATCGTCTTTGCCATCCCCTTCGACGCATTCGACGGCCGCATCGCCCGCATGACCAACACGTGCAGCGATTTCGGCAAGGAACTGGATTCGCTGGCAGACGCGATCACCTTCGGCGTCGCCCCCAGCCTGCTGGCGCTCATCTGGGGATTTCATTTCCTGCCCGATTCCATCAGCCCGCCGTTGCACGAGAACCTGCTGCACGCCGGGGCCTTCATCTGTTTCCTCTTTCTCATCGGCGGGGTCTCGCGGCTGGCGCGCTTCAACATCAGCCACGACCCCCTGCCGCGCAATCCTGGCCGGCCCGACCGCAAGTACTTCGTCGGCATGCCGATTCCCGCGGCGGCCGGACTGCTGGCCGCAACGGTGCATTTCTTCAACGGAATTCCGGTGCAAGCCTGGTGGTTCGCCATGATCTGGCTTGTCATCGTTGGCGTGAGCGGCTTCCTGATGGTGAGCACCTGGCGCTTCTGGTCCGCCAAGGAAATCAGCCTTTCTGGCCGCCATCCCTTCCAGGTGCTGTTTCTCCTCTGCGTTGTGCTGTTCATCATCCTCAAATATTCCCAGTTCGTGCTCTTCGCCTGGGCGCTGGTTTATATGTTCTCGGGCATCTGGGCGCGGGCGGCCTACTCGTGGTCGCGCCGCCGCCGCTGGCGGCTGGTTGGCGCGCCCGCTCCTCTGATTGAACCGGCAGAGCCTTCGCCAGAGCCGCTCAACCGCTCGTAATCTTCGCCACCCCAACGAAAAAGGACGCCTGTGTACAAGATCGCCATAGCCGGAGCCTCCACCTTGGTGGGCCGTGAGTTGAAGGAAGCTCTGTCGGAGTCGCCCCTGGCTGCCTCCAACTTCAAGCTGCTCGACGAGGACGACCTGCAGGGCCAGTTGGATCAGGTGGGCGACGAGGTCACCTTCGTCCAGGCCATCGCCCCCGACGCCTTCGAGCGCATCGACTTCACCTTTTTCTGCGGCTCGGAAAATCTGACGCGCAAGCACTGGCGCGACGCGCTCCGGGCCGGCTCGACGGTCCTCGATCTCTCCGGCGCTCTCGATCAGGAGAAGGGCGTCGTGGTCCGCGCGCCCTGGCTGGGCCTTGAAACGGATGCCGTTGACCTGTTCACTCCCGCCGTGGTCCCCGCTCACCCCGCCGCGCTGGCGCTGGCCCTGCTGCTCGAGCGGCTCCGGCAGGCCGCCCCGGTCCACAGCGCCTTTGCCACGCTGCTGCTGCCGGCCAGCGAATTTGGCCGCGCCGCCCTCGACGAACTCCACCAGCAGACCGTGAGCCTGCTCAGCTTTCAAGGCCCGCCCCAGCAGCTCTACGACACGCAGGCGGCCTACAATCTGCTTGCCGGACTGGGCGAAGCCGCCAAGGTCAGCCTGGCAGCGGTCGAGGCGCGGGTGCGCCGTCACTATGCGGCGCTCTCCCAAGGCCGCTGGCCCGCCCTGGGGCTGCAAGTGGCTCATGCGCCCGTCTTCCACGGCCATACCTTTTCGATTGCTATCGAACTGGATCATCCGGTCGAGATTGCCGTTCTGGAAGAGGCTCTGAGCGGCGGCCATGTGGACCTGGTCCTCGAAGACACTGATTCCCCCTCCAACCTGGCTGTCACCGGCCAGAACGACGTGCTCGTCCGGCTGCGCCCGGAGAACGATCCGGCCCACGGCACCCGCAACTCAAGTCTGGTCTCGCGCTTCTGGCTCTGGGCTGCCTCCGATAACCTCCGCATCCAAGCTCAGAACGCCGTCGACTGCGCCCTCGACCTGCGCCGCCTGCGGCCCCAGGGGACAGTCCAGTAATTCGAAGCACGCACGATATCGACAGATTCGGCGCTTTACGGCTTCCCCGCCAGCTTCGGCGGATCGGTGATGTACTCATTCCCCACCCGCGCCACAATCTGCTTGCGGCGATCGTCCAGCAGTTTCAATTGATTCGTCGCCTCGATGAACTCCTGCTTCTGCGCGGCGTTCAACGGCGTCGTGGGTGTGCTCAGCTTGGTCAACTCATCCAGCCGCGCCTGCAACCGCGGCATCTCGCGGTCGATCAGCACCGGGTGAATCACCGGGGTCTTGCTGCGTCCCGAAGCCAGCTCGTTGCGGTTGTTCTCGCCCCAGACCGGCAGAACTCCCACATGGCCCAGTTCGACGCGCACCCCGCCCGGCCCGTAGTCCTTGCGCACGGCGGCGAAGAGGCCAATCATCTCGTCGCGCGGGTCGCCCTCCTTGTCCGGCATCAGCCCGTCCACATAGGTGCGCGACTGGTTCGACAAAAAATTGCCCAGCGAATAGAAGATGACGGTATCGCGCCCATCCGTCGTCCGATAGGTCTCCACCGGCTGCAAGACGTGCGGGTGGTGGCCGACGATCGCCGAGGCTCCGGCCTCCAGCATTTTATGCGCTGTCTCCACATCTTCGGGCCGCGGCGCCGTCGCGTACTCGATGCCCCAATGAATCGAAACCACCAGCAGATCGCACTGCGCGCGGGCTTTCTTGATCGCCTCCAGCACGCCGGCCTCGTCCATCCCCGCCGCTCCGCCCGACTCGCCCGGATACGGGAAGAAGTTCACATGCGGCAGTTCGTCCTTGTCCGGATTGCTGTTGCCGTTGAGCCAGCGCGTCATCCCCAGCCAGCCCACTTTGATGCCGTTGGCCTCGACGATGGTCGGCTGCCAGCCCTGCGCGGCCGTATCGCCCGAGCCGGCAAACAACATTCCCTCGGCGCGCAGATGCTCGCGCGTCTCGGCAAACCCCGCCCACCCCTGGTCCATCACATGGTTGTTGGCGAATGAAACCATCTTGATTCCGTTGGCCTTCAGCGCGTCGATCAACTCGACCGGCGCGTCGAACATAAACGGCTTCGACCCGCGCGAGTGCGCCGGAGCCACCGGCGTCTCCATATTCACAAAGCCGAAGTCGGCTCCCTTGAAAACGTCGCTCACCTCGGCAAAAAGCGCTCCCCAGCCCGCCGCGCCCTCGCCGGCCGCTGCCGCGGCCGCCCTCACCGGCTCGTGCGGAATCACGTCGCCGGCCACGGCAAAGCTCGCCTGGGCCAGCTCATGCGGGTAGGGAACCTGCGCCGCCGCCGAGCGGACCCCATGCGAACCGGCCAGCAAGGCCGCGCCCACCGCCGCGACCCCAACCAGCACTGCGCCGCTCGCCGCCAGCCGCCAGTGCCGCCGCAGGGCGGGCGCAACTCGCGCGGTGAATCCAGCCCAGGCCCGTCCTTCGCGCATCGCAAAACCCATCGTCGGCATCCCTCTCCGGCTGCAACAGGCAACGCAATCAGCATACAGCTTTGCGAGGCGCGAGGCACTCACGCTCCCGTCGCCACCATCAACGCGCGCCGAGAATCCATTTTCACACTGTCCTCCCGCAATCCCGATGGGCTATATTGTCTACACGCCAAATTGCAAGCAGGCGCCTCACCCCACCAATTCACGGCTCCGGAGGGAGCAGGGGGCTTTAGCCCCCTGAATGAAAGCGAACCTAGCCGGCCTTCAGGCCCGGGCCTTTTGCCGTTTTCTCAGGATTTGAAGGAAATACAATGCGCGCAAGCGAGGAGGGTTTGATGAAAATTACCGACACGATTGCCTTGGTGCTCAAGAACAAAGCCGAAAACCGCGTCCTGTCGATCGCGCCCGAGCAGTCGGTCTGGGAGGCGCTCCAGATGATGGCCAGTTACGACATCGGCGCCTTGCTGGTGCTCTCTGACAAGCGCCTGGTTGGCATCCTGTCGGAGCGCGACTACGCGCGCAAGGGCGTCCTCATGGGCCATCCCTCCAAGGAAACGCAGGTCAGCCAGATCATGACCAGCCCGGTTTTTTTCGTGAGTCCGCGGCACACCGTGGACGAATGTCTGTCCCTGATGACCGATCACCATTTCCGCCATCTCCCGGTCTTGCAGGACGAAGCCGTGGTGGGATTGATCTCCATCGGCGACCTGGTGAAATGGGTCATCTCCGGTCAGGCGGAACACATTCAGGCGTTGCAGGGCTACATCACCGGAGCCTATCCGGGATAGCGTCCGCAAAGCTAAAGAAGCAGGTACCGCCTCCATTTTGTGCGAGATGAAGTCCTGGCCTGATGAGACTGCCGCGCGACATCGACGGGCCGCGCGGGGCGAACGCTCTGAAGTAGCGCTCTACAGCCAGCGCCGCCTCTGCCGTTTGATGGCCCACATCGCCGCCACGGCCAGCAACACCCCGATCAGCAGCCAGGCAAAGTCGCGGCTGCTGAAATTCTCAAAGAAGTGAAAACCCTGCAAGCGCATCAGCGCCACGAAATTGATCATTGCCATTTCTTTCCTCCATGCACCGGTTGCGCAGTCCCCAACCCACCCCTGAGCGAGGTGAGTTCAAGTTGATGCCGTCCGCGCCTGGAGGTCTGCTCAATACGGGACACTGCGCCGTGGCGTCCTCCCATGAATCGAGAGCGCCGAGACCGGTCTGGGATGCAGCAGTCGCTCAAACGAGTCGTAAAGTGGGAAGCTCCCCGCCTTTGAGCGCTGCTTCCCCCCTCCGCGTCTACTGCATGAGGACCGCCCGTCGCGAAAACTATGGGCGAAAGCTGGTAACCTGAATCCTGAGCGGAATCACTGAGAATCGGCCGGACAGACGGGTCAAGGTCGCCTGGCGGGCAAGGGCATGGCGGAATTCGTAATCAAATTGGCCGACGAGCGCGGCCGCGTGCAGGAGCAGGTGCAGACGGCGGCTACCGCCGAGGAACTGCGCGCCCGCTTCGCCCATGCCGGCTATCACGTCTTTTCCGTCAAGACGCGCTCCGGTTTTGGCGGTCTCAAGCGCGGCAAGGTCAAGCTCGAACCCTTTCTCATCTTCAACCAGCAGTTCCTCACGCTGATTCGCGCCGGGCTGCCGATCCTCGGCTCCATCCTGATGCTGGCCAAGAACCAGAAAAACGCGCATTTTGCCGCCCAGTTGGACGACGTTGCTGCCCGCGTCAAGACCGGCGACGCGCTGTCGTCCGCCTTCGAGGCGCAGAGCGGCTTTCCCATCATGTACACCACCACCCTGCTGGCCGGCGAGCGCTCCGGCAACCTGCAGGAGGTGCTCGAGCGCTACGTCAGCTTCCAGCGCGTCTCGCTCACCTTCCGCAAGAAGCTGGTGGCCTCGCTCATCTATCCGGCCGTGCTGCTCACGCTTGTTTGCGGCCTGATGTTCTTCATGTTCGTCTTTGTGGTGCCGCAGTTCGCGGTCCTCTATGAACAGATGGGCAGCAAGCTGCCAGCCATGACCATGGACCTGCTGGCCTTCGGCAAATTCCTGCACCACAACATTCTCTGGATTCTTCTAGGCTTCGCCGCGATCGGCTTCGGCGGCCACCGTTTCTCGGCCACCGAGCGCGGCCGCGACTTCATCGACGGCTTCCGCATCGGGCTGCCCATCTTTGGCAAGATCTGGCTCAAGTACCAGGTGGCGCTCTTTGCGCGCACGCTCTCGACGCTGCTCACCGGCGGCCTGTCGCTGGTGCCGTCGCTCGAGACCGCGGCCCGCTCCATCTCCTCGCGCCGCGTCTCCAAGGCGGTTATCAGTTCGATCACTACCGTGCGCGAAGGCAAGAGCCTGGCCGATGCGCTCATCCAGACCAAGGTCTTTCCCGATCTGGCCGCCGAAATGATCTCCGTCGGCGAGCAGACCGGCGCGCTGCCGCAAATGCTAAACTCCGTGTCGGAGTTCTTCGAAGAGGACGTTGCCACCGCCCTCACCGCCTCGCTGGCGCTCATCGAGCCGGCCATCCTCATCGTCATGGGCATCGTGGTCGTTTTCATTCTCATCTCGCTCTACCTGCCCATCTTCTCGCTGGGCCAGGCAGGCGGAGGGCAGGGGTAAACCATGGCCGACGCAACACTGCTTACGATTCCTTACGCGGCCGGCTCCCTTCCCGGCAGCCTCGACGAGCGCACCCTGGCCGAGCAGCTCGCCGCTCGCTATCACGCTGAGTTCGTCGACCTCAAGAACTTCAAAATTCAACACGAGCTGCTGCGCACCGTCCCGGTCGAGCTGATGTTCCGCTACAACTTCGTGCCCATCGAGCAGCAGGGCGACGCGCTGGTGATTGCCGTCAGCGACCCGTCGCGCTTGATGGTCCTCGATGAGATCGCTGGCCTGCTCTCGCACCGCATCATCCCGCGCGTGGCCACGCTCTCGCAGATTACCGATCTGCTCAAGAAGACCGAGCAGTCGCAGCGCGTGCTCGACGAGGCCAGCGAAGGGCTCACCTTCGATGTGCTCACCGGCGACGAAAACTCCGACGAAAACATCTCCATCGAAAAGCTGACCAGCGAAGAGGACATCAGCCCCATCATCCGCCTGGTTGACACCACCATCTTCACCGCTCTCGAGCGCCGCGCCTCCGACATTCACATCGAGACCAACGACGACTCCGTGGTGGTCAAGTACCGCATCGACGGAGTCTTGCAGGCGGCCATGGCGCCCATCGCACGCGAGCATCACACCACCATCCTCTCGCGCATCAAGATCATGAGCGAGCTGGACATCGCCGAGCGCCGCGTGCCCCAGGACGGCCGCTTCCGCGTTCGCTACAAGACCCGCCTGATCGACTTCCGCGTCTCCATCATGCCCACCATTCACGGCGAAAACGCCGTGCTGCGCGTTCTCGACAAGGAGTCGATGAGCGAGAAGTTCACCAAGCTCACCCTCGATGTCGTCGGATTTGCCGACGAAGACCTGCGCCGCTTTCGCCGCTACATCCGCGAGCCTTACGGCATGGTGCTGGTCACCGGCCCAACCGGCTCCGGCAAGACGACCACCCTCTACGCCGCCCTCAATGAGATCAAGAGCGACGAAGACAAGATCATCACCATCGAAGACCCGGTCGAATACCAGATTCGCGGCATCACCCAGATTCCCGTCAACGAGAAAAAGGGCCTCACCTTTGCCCGCGGCCTGCGCTCCATCCTGCGCCACGATCCCGACAAGATTCTGGTCGGTGAAATCCGCGATCAGGAGACGGCGCAGATCGCCATCAACTCCGCGCTGACCGGGCATCTGGTTTTTACCACGGTCCACGCCAACAATGTGGTGGACGTGCTGGGCCGCTTCCTCAACATGGGCGTCGAGGCCTACAACTTCGTCTCCGCGCTCAATTGCATTCTCGCCCAGCGGCTGGTGCGCACCATCTGCGAGCACTGCGCCCGCGCCGTCACCTATAGCGACGACGAACTGCGCGCCAGCGCCATGGACCCGGCCGAGTGGCGCGGCTTCAAGTTCCGCGAGGGGCAGGGCTGCATCGAGTGCGGCGGCACCGGTTACCGTGGCCGCACCGCGATTCATGAGCTGCTCGACTTGACCGACCCCATTCGCGAGTTGATTCTGGAGAAGAAGCCCTCCTCTGAGGTGCGCAAGATGGCCCAGAAAGAGGGCATGAGCTTTCTGCGCGAGTCGGCGCTCGATCGTGTCCGCCGCGGCCTGACCACCCTCAAGGAGATCAACAAGGTTACCTTCATCGAGGCGTCGCGATGAGAAGACTCCCCGAAAACCTCAGATTCGCTTCCAGTTCGTGTTCCGGCACGACTTCAGCTTTGTATCAGGGCACGACTTCAGTCGTGCCGCAAGTGCAACTAAATAAAGGCCGGGCTTTAGCCCCTGCGGCGTACTTTTCAAGCTATTCGCCTGAAGACACGCCTTTTTCCGCAGCGCTGGTCTCTGAAGGAGAACTGCCGCAGTGAATTCAATCCTCACCAAGGCCAAACTCGGATCTCTCCCCGGCGCGCGCCCCCCGGTGGCCGTCGAGCTTTCCCCCCAGGGCGTGCTCGCCGCCGCTTCGCCGGCTCCCGGCCAGCCGCCCGTCTACGCCTTCGAGCCGCTCCCCGAGGGAGCTCTCGTTCCTGGCATCGGCGAACACAATCTTTGCGCTCCGGAGGTGGTAGCCAACGCCATCCGCACAGCCCTCGGCCAGGTCGCCCCGCGCACCCGCGCCGTCACGCTGGTCGTGCCCGACATTGTTGTCCGCGTCTTCGTCCTCGACTTCGATTCGCTGCCCGCCAAGGCGGCCGAAGCCATTCCCGTTCTCCGCTTCCGTCTGCGCAAGATGGTTCCCTTCGAGGTCGAGCATGCCGGGCTGAGCTATCAGGTTCTGCTTGAGACCAAAACCGACTGCAAGGTGCTGGCGGCCGTCCTGCCGGGCCCCGTCTTGACGGAATACGAAGCCGCCGTGCGCCAGGCCGGCTTCGAGCCGGGAGCCGTGCTCCCCACCAGCTTGGCGGCTCTGGCGGCCATCGACTCCGCCGATCCAATTTTGGCCGCCAACCTGGGCGCACTGGCGCTGACCACCTCCATCACCCACGGCCAGGATCTGCTGCTCTACCGCACCCTCGATCTGCCCGAAGATCCCGCCCTGCGCCTCCAGGAGGTGCAGCGCGGCATCGCCGTGGCCGCCGCCTACTATGAAGACAAGCTCGGCTCCCGGCCCCTGCTCTTGCACTACGCCGGCATCGGGGCCGGCGCCGATCTTGGCGGCGGCAGCGCGGCCGAAGACTTCGCCCGCTGGATTGACTCTCCCGATTTGCCCGAGCTGACCGTGGCCGATCTCGCGCCCCGGCCTGAAACCGGAGCCGCAACCCCGCTCGGACACCTGCTGAGCCTGGCTGGCGTGGTCGGCGCGCTGGCGGGAGCCGCCTGAGCCTATGCGCGTTACTCTCAATCTCGCCACCCGCCCTTACACCGACATCGGACCGGCCGTCAAGCGCCTGCGCATCGCCATGGCCGTGCTGGTTGTCCTGGGCGGCGCTCTGCTGCTCGGCCTGCGCGCCGTTCACCAGAAGGCCGAAGAGGCCCGCGCCACCGAACAAAAGGTCCAGGCAAGGATCGACGCCATCAACCGCGAAAGGCAAGGCTACCAGGATAGGATGCGCCAGCCGGCCAACGCCCAACTGCTCACTCAGGTCGGCGCGCTCAACCAGTTCTTCGACGAAAAGACCTTTTCCTGGACGCTGGCCATGGAAGACCTTGAAACCGTTCTCCCCGGCGGAGTGCAGGTGGTTAGTCTCGAACCCTCCCGCGACTCCAAGACTGAGCGCATCACCCTCAAGCTGCATGTCGTTGGAGCGCGCGACCGCGCCGACGATCTGGTGGAAAACCTCGAACACTCACGCCACTTCCTGATGCCCCACATCGTCAGCGAAAGCTCCGACTCAACGAACGGTCCCAACGAACGATTCGAGCCGGTCAGCGCCTCCAACCGATTCAACTTCGAGCTGCTGGCCGAGTACAACTCAGCCGCGCCGGTAGACCGCAAGGCCGATAAAGCACAGCAGGAAGAGACGCGCCGCGAAGAGACCCGCCACGAAGAGAGGCTTCAGGTCAGGAAGCCCGCGGCCGCCGGCGGGCGCGTCCTCCCCAGCCCGCAGCCGCCCCGCGCACTTCAACCGCTCAACGCCCCGCCTGCTCCCGGAATGGCGCCCGTCCGGCCGCCATACACCGGCACTTTGCCCGCAAGGCCTGGCCCGTATCCAAATCGCATCCCCAGTCAATTTCCGGTTCCCAATCGAAATCCGAATTCGAATCCCAACCCGATTCCGAATCCGAATCCTAACCCGAATCCCAATTCACATCCGGGAGGCCCGCAATGAGCAGCTCCCGCACTCCATCCAAGTGGCGCGAACGCCTCACCTCTCCGCTTACTTGGCACTACGCCGCTTTTGTTATCCTTCTGGCCGCCGTCATCGGCCTCTCCATTCGCTTCGGCCTGGATTGGAATGATACCAACGGCAGCTCCGCCGACGCTCTGGCCGCCAAACAGATTCAGTTGAAGGCGCTCGACCTCCAAACCGCTCCTTTGCGCGGCCTCGACAAGCGCGTCGCCGACTCCCGCGCCCAGGTTCAGGATTTCTATTCCAAGCGCATCCCGCCCAACTACTCATCCATCGACCGCCGCATCGGCGAACTGGGCGTGCAA
>JBEKPI010000044.1:0-21893 GCA_049520855.1 Occallatibacter sp. | reverse complement strand
CTACGGAAGTGGAGCCTACGGAGAAGGAGGCAGTCTCAACGACCTTTGGGAGTTCAATCCTTCCGCGAACCAGTGGGCATCGATGGGCGGAAGCAGTACATGGACTTGCTGGGTAGAAGTGGATGCCATAAATTCTTCGGCGACTACTTGCGCAAAGCCCGGAGTCTATGGCACGTTGGGCGTACCTGCGGCAGGAAACATCCCAGAGGGGCGGGATGAAGCGATGAGCTGGATGGACGGCAGCGGCAATTTCTGGCTCTTTGGGGGCACCACCCATGACTACACTTCAATCTTTACCGACCTTTGGGAGTTCAATCCTTCGCTAGGCGCCTACGGAGAATGGGCCTGGACGGGCGGAAGCAGCTGGGTGGGCCAGTATGGGGTGTACGGCACATTGGGAACAACCGCCGCCGGAAACCTCCCGGGAAGCCGCGTGAGCGCTTCGACCTGGACCGACCGCAGCGGCAATCTCTGGCTCTTTGGAGGCGATGGCATCGATGACTCACAATTCGATTATGGCTATCTCAATGACCTAAGGGAGTTTAATCCTTCCACTAACGAATGGGCATGGATGGGCGGAAGCAGCAAGATGAGCCTCCTTAATCATTCTTATTTTGGCCAACCCGGAGTGTACGGCTCGTTGAGAACGCCTGGAGCCGGAAATGTCCCTGGTGGCCGCGAGGGAGCGACAAGTTGGACCGACAGCAACGGCAATCTCTGGCTCTTCGGTGGCGAAGGTGTCGATGCCAATAGCAACCCCGGCCTTCTAAATGATCTCTGGGAGTATCAACCGGCGGCAGCAGCCACTTCGGCGAAGGCGACGCCTACTGTGACTGTGACGCTTTCCGCATCAGCCATCACTTTGGCACAGGCGCAGCCGCTGACCGTAACCGTGGTTGTCAGCGGCACTCCTGTGCCTACCGGTTCGGTAACGCTTGCCGGAGGCAATTACTTCTCTCCGCCGTCAACTCTGACGAGCGGCGGCGCAACATTCGACGTGCCCGCCGCATCGCTTGCCGTAGGCAGCGATACATTGACAGTTCATTACACACCAGACAGCGCCAGTTTCTCTACTTACAACAGCGCGTCGGGAAGCAAAGAGGTTTCGGTCGGCAAGGAAACTTCTTCGACAAAATTGATTTCGTCGCCCAATCCTTCCAGCTTCGGGGGATTGGTGACCTTTACGGCAACTGTCACGGGGGAGTTCGGGGGCACGGCAAGCGGTACGATGACCTTCATGAATGGCAGCACGACTCTGGGGACTGTGCCCGTGAATGGTTCGGTTGTCTTCACCTTCATCGCGCTCCCGCAGGGCACGGACTCGATTACGGCAGTCTACAACGGCGACTCGCACTTTGATGGCAGCTCATCGAACACGGTCAGCCAGGTGGTGAACGCCGAGGTCTTGCAGGATTGGACCTGGATGGGCGGTAGCAGCACAGTCGGAAGCAATGGTGGTCAACCTGGAGTGTACGGAGCTCTGGGAGGATCCGCTTCCGGAAATATTCCCGGCGGACGGGGCGGGGCTGCCAGTTGGTCTGACAGCATCGGCGGCCATCTCTGGCTCTTTGGCGGAGAAGGCTACGACGCTTACGATGCACCAGGGTATCTCAACGACTTGTGGGAGTTCAATCCTGCTACGAACGAATGGACTTGGATGAGCGGAAGCAGCAAGTTGCCTTGTAGTAACGCCATCGGCACCAACTGTCTCATGCTTGAATCGTCATCTGGTCAGTCACCCGTGGGACGCACTGGTTCTTCGAGCTGGATCGATGGGAGCGGCAATCTCTGGCTCTTTGGCGGCTTCACGTACGATGTCTACGGCGATCCCCAAAATCTCAACGACCTCTGGGAGTTCAATCCCGCCACGAACCAATGGACAGCAATGCCAGCCGCCAATACGTTTCCAAGCGGCCGCCATGACGCTATGAGCTGGATCGATGGCAGCGGCAATCTATGGCTCTTTGGCGGCATAGCTGGCAATTCCGCAGGTGCCGCCTATCTGAACGACTTATGGGAGTTCAGTCCATCCACTGGGGAATGGACGTGGATGGACAGCGGCGGTCAATCAAGCTGCGAAAATGATGCTCTCGGCCTGTTCTGCAGTATGCCTGGAGTCTACGGCACATTGGAAGTGCCAGCTTCCACAAATGTTCCCAGTGGCCGCGGGGGCGCTACAACCTGGATCGACACCAACGGCAACTTCTGGCTCTATGGAGGACAGGTACCAGCCGATCCGACCACTGGATCTGTGTACATTAACGGAATCGACGACCTGTGGGAGTTTAATCCTTCGCTCGGCGCCTACGGAGAATGGACCTGGATGGGCGGAAGCGGCACGGTATTGAACCAGCCTGCTGTGTACGGCACATTGGGAACGCCTGATTCAGGAAACACCCCCGGTGCGCGATTTGGAGCCACGGGTTGGACCGACAGCAGCGGCCATTTCTGGCTTTTTGGCGGCCAAGGCTCCGATGCCAACTGTAGTTCTTGTGATCTCAACGACCTTTGGGAGTTCAATCCTTCACTTGGCGCCTATGGAGAATGGGCCTGGATGGGCGGAAGCAGTACCGCAGGCAACACTTCAGGAGTGTACGGCACGTTAGAAACGCCTGCTGCTGGAAATATCCCAGGAGGGCGGTATGGAGCGACGGGTTGGACCGACAGCAGCGGCAATCTCTGGCTCTTTGGGGGCATTGGATACGACGCCAACGGAACTTCAGGCTCCCTCAACGATATGTGGGAATATCAGCCGATTATAACGCCCACGGTGACGGTAACACCCTCGGCGACTAGCGTGACGACGGTGCAGCCGTTGACGGTAACGATTACCGTCGGCGGCGCCCTTGGCGGGGTAACGCTTAACGGCTCAGTAACGCTCTCGGGTGGCGGTTATACCTCAGCGGCGACGGCACTAGCCAGCGGCAGCGCCACCTTCAATATTTCTGCGGGAGCGCTGGCTACAGGCAGCGACACGCTCACGGCCAGCTACACGCCGGATTCGACAAACTCTCCGAAATACAGCGCGGCCACCGGGACCGCAACGATCGACGTGACGGGAACCACACCCCAAGCCATTACTTTTACCGACAACCTGCCCGCCTTGGCCCCTTACAGCGTGGGTCTTTCCTACACGCTCTCGGCGACGGGCGGAGGCTCCGGCAATCCGGTCACCTTCAGCCTCGTCTCCGGACCGGCAACTGTGGCGGGCGCTACGCTCTCGATTTTCCGCGGGGGCACCATAGTGGTAGCCGCCAATCAGGCCGGCAACGCAACCTATGCGGCTGCGCCGCAGGTTGAACAAAGTTTGTCGGTCGATGACGAAGCACAGGCCATCACTTTCGGCGCGATTGCGACTCAGAGAGTGGGCACGCCGCTGACGCTTTCGGCTACGTCCACTTCCGGTCTAACGGTGACCTTTGCATCGGCCACTCAAACCATCTGCACCGTCTCCGGCGTCACGGCCACATTTATCGGCTCAGGTTTTTGCACTATTGACGCGAACCAAGCCGGTAACAGCGCCTATGCGGCCGCACCGCAGGTTCCACAGAGCTTCACGGTCGTTGGCGAAACGCAGACCGCCTTCCCAGGCGATTGGACCTGGGTGGGCGGTAGTGGTGACAACTACCAGGGAGTGTACGGCATACTGGGAACGCCCGCTGCCGGGAACTTTCCCGAAGCCCGCTATAACGCTTCGAGTTGGACCGACAACGCCGGCAATTTCTGGCTCTTTGGAGGTGAAGGCCCCTACTCCAATCAGACGGGATCTCCGTATCTCAATGATCTGTGGATGTTCAATCCTTCAACAAGTGAGTGGACCTGGATGGCCGGTAGCAACACGACTGGAAGTTGCCTAGACGATAGTTATACAGGAACGACATCGTGTAGTCAGCCCGGTGTATACGGTACGCTGGGGACGCCTGCCGCCGGAAACACTCCCGGAGGCCGCTATGCCGCTTCGAGTTGGACCGACCTCGACGGAAATCTATGGCTCTTTGGAGGTTTTAGCACCGACTCCGCTGGGCATTCGGGCGCATTCAACGACCTGTGGAAGTTCGATCCGGCCATCGAGGAATGGACATGGATGGGGGGTGCTACCGGCTTCTCCTTGCTTGGTGGCGAATCTGGAACATACGGCACGTTGGGAACGCCTGGCGGCTATCCCGGAGGCCGCTATGGCGCTGCGAGTTGGACCGGAAGCGACGGCAGTTTTTGGCTCTTTGGCGGTTATGGCTTCGGGGCCGGTTCGAGCGAGGGAACTGATGAGGGCTTTCTCAACGATCTGTGGAAGTTCGATCCCGCAACCAAGGCGTGGACGTGGATGAGCGGTGCCAACACTGCCGGCGGCCAAAACGCTGAAAACCCACCCGGTGTGTACGGTACGCTGGGAACGCCTGCCGCTGGAAATGCTCCCGGTGAGCGCCAATACGCATCGAGCTGGACTGACATTCACGGCAATCTCTGGCTCTTTGGAGGTATTGGCTTCGATATCAATGGCGGCTATGGTGCGAGCTCTCTCAACGACCTTTGGGAGTTCAATCCTTCTACGAATGAATGGGCGTGGATGGGCGGAAGCAGCACAGCCGGAATGTCTGGAGTGTACGGCACCTTGGGAATTCCTGCCGCCGGAAACATTCCCGGATGCCGCAATAACGCTTCAAGCGGGACCGACAGCAACGGCAATTTCTGGCTCTTTGGGGGCGGTGGCTTCTTAACCGGTCTCAACGATCTGTGGGAGTTTAATCCTTCCACGAACGAGTGGACGTGGATAAGCGGAGGCAGTACGGAGAATCCACCCGGCGTATACGGTACGCTGGGTTATCCCTCCGCCGGAAACGCTCCCCCCGGCCGCCAAAGCGCTTCGAGTTGGATCGACAGCCATGGGACTTTCTGGATATTCGGAGGTTTTGTTTCCTCCTACGACAGTTCCTACGCAGAAGTATTCAATGACCTGTGGGAGTATGAACCTCTCGTTATCCCAACAGTGTCGGTGATACCGTCTACATCGAGCATCACGATTGCGCAGCCCTTGACGGTGACGGTCGCCGTCAGCGGCACGCCAACGCCTACAGGCTCTGTGACGCTGACCAACGGAAACTATGCCTCTGCCGCGGCGACTCTCAGCAGCGGCGGCGCCACCATTGATATTCCCGCCGGATCGCTGGCCATGGGCAGCGACACGCTGACGGCCACTTACACGCCGGATTTGACAAGCGCCGCGAACTACGGAGCGGCCATCGGGAGCGCAACGATCAACGTGACCGGAACCACCGCTCAGACCATAACCTTTGGCGCGATTGCGACACAGACTGTGGGCACGCCGCTGACGCTTTCGGCCACGGCCAGCTCAGGTTTAACGGTCGGCTTCATCTCAACAGCGAAAAACGTTTGCACAGTCTCCGGCACAACCGCTACTTTTATCGCTTCGGGCGCCTGTACCATCGATGCGAACCAGGCGGGTGACAGCACCTATGCGGCGGCCACGATGGTTCCACAAAGCTTCTCAGTCAATAGCGAAACGCAAACCATAACTTTCGGCGCGATTGCGACTCAGATTGTGGGCACGCCGCTGACGCTTTCGGCCACGGCCAGCTCAGGTTTAACGGTCGGCTTCATCTCAACAACGAAAAACGTTTGCACGGTCTCCGGCACAGCCGCTACTTTTATCGCCTCGGGCGCCTGCATCATCGATGCGAACCAGGCGGGCAACAGCGCCTATGCGGCAGCACCGCAGGTACAGGAAAGCTTCACCGTCAATGGCGAAGTTCAGACGATAACCTTCGGCGCGATTGCGGCACAGACCGTGGGCACGCCGCTGACGCTTTCGGCCACGGCCAGTTCCGGTTTGACGGTCAGCTTCATCTCAGCCACGACAAGCGTTTGCACAGTCTCCGGCACAACCGCTACTTTTATCGCCTCGGGCACCTGTACCATCGATGTGAACCAGGCGGGTAACAGCACCTATGCAGCGGCCACGATGGTGCCGCAAGGCTTCATTGTCAACAATCCTCTTCCTGTCATCAGCGGCATCTCGCCTGCATTTGAGAGCGCGGGCAGCGCGGCCTTCACGTTGACCGTCAACGGGACGGGCTTCATCGACGGCTCAACGGTCTACTGGGGCACGACGGCGCTGACTACAACTTACGTGAACGCGACGCAGCTCACTGCGGCGGTGACGGCGGCGCAAATTGCCAGCGCGGGCACTGATGCGATTACCGTGCAGACGCCTGCTCCTGGCGGCGGAACTTCTGCCGCGTTGCAATTTGAGGTGGATTCGGCGGGATCGGGATCGACCGCGCCAACACTGACGGCTGTGACGGGAACGGTGAGCGCCGGTTCGACGGCGAGTTATACGGTAACGCTACCCTCGACGGTGGAGAGCGCGTCGGTAAGTTGCCTGAATCTCCCTGCTGGAGCAGCGTGCAGCTACACCTCCGGCACGCTGACCATCACCACGACTTCGGCGACTCCGGCGGGAACCTACCAGATCACGGTAGTGTTTACGGAGACGGTGGAAGGCGCGGCCTCCGGCTGGATTCTGCTGCCGATTCTGCTGCTTCCGCTGATAATTCTGCGCAAGCGGCTGGCGGCGCGGGGCGCTTGGATGACAGCTTGCCTGGTGCTGGTGCTGCTGACTGCTTGCGGGATTGCGATTACTGGCTGCGGTGGGGGAGGAGGTGGCACTGGACCGCCGCCACCGCCGCAGACACATCAGGTGGTGAGTTCTGCCGTGGTGACTCTTACAATTCAGTAGGGGCGTGGGCTGGTTAAGGTTCGTGGATGCCCCACTGGGGCGTCCAGCATTTATTGTGAGCTAAACGGCGTTACGCAAGCTTGCCGAAAACTCACGCTGATTGCATCCTTTTTACGCGCATTCTTTACGACGCGCACCCCATCCGCCCGCCCGCGATGCGCCTATCCATCTCCGCCGCAAGCCATCCGATTGAAACCGGCACACCCGCCCCAAGCGCCGTTTCCGTGAGGGTATATTTGGGGGTACATTGCTGAAGGGAAACTGTATCATGATTTTATTCAATCATTTATAGGTGGATAGGAATCCCTCGCTCGAGGTCGCTGGGCCTACCTGCACTGCTTGTTGGGCCAATCGATAGAACAATTTGCCGCGAGATTTGGACTTGCAGCGATTGAATCGAAATGTGAACTCATTCAAATAATCGTCCAGATGCTCCTGCCCGATTGCACCCTGATGCGTGCCCAAAAGCCAGCGCTTTAGCAGCGAAATCACGCGATGGACGCGCGGAAGAAGGTGTTCTCCATCCTCTTGATGGCTCTGTACCAGGCGGTCATGGACATATCCGTCCAGCCCCAAATAGCCGCGCCAGCCATCGCTTCGGACCGTGCTTCCCAGCTCGATAGCCTCTCGAATGAACCCGTGCAGGCTGATGCTGGAGGCGTCCGGGATGGTGTGCATACGAATGCGCCCCATGCCCATGCGGTCTTCCTCGGCGGCGATGACGATGAGCGCCTTGTCCTCTGTTTGCCGGCCAGCGACGCCGATTGCCTCGCCGCCCCAAAAGGCCTTATCCACCTCGACCACGCCATCCAGCCGATCCCGGCCAGGACGCACCATGGCGCGGCGCAACTTATGCAGCATCGCCCAGGCGGTCTTGTAACTGCCCAGCCCGAGAACGCGCTGCAGACCCAGCGCGCTGATGCCGTTCTTCTGGCTGGTAATCTGGCCCATGGCGCGGAACCAGATCGTCAGCGGCATGTGGCTGTCCTGGAAGATGGTTCCCGCAGTGACTGACATCTCATAGCGGCAATGCTCGCAAAGCCAGCGATTGCGGCGTATCGACCAGGCGCCGGCCATGTTACATCTTGGGCAGACCCAACCGCTGGGCCAGCGATGACAGGTTATTGGAATGCTCAGGATGACAAGTTATTGGGGTTGAGCATCTTTTCTAATCCACAACATTTTGTCATCCCGAGCTGAGCGCAGCGGAGTCGAAGGACCTGCTTCTTGCATCTCCGGCGAAAGGATGGGAGACCACGAACCCTTCCCCGCCGAAATCAAGGCGAATGAAGGACGGCGGGGTGGGATTCTCGTATCCCACCCTTCGCAAAATACGCAAAGGATCGGGTACCCGGCCACATCATTCTCCAGAACGGCGCACACACAGCGCGCGGTCGTCGCTCCTGTCGCCGAGACGGTAGGAGTGCCGCCCCCTGCCGCCGAAGTAGAAGCCCCACGCCTCCCCGAAAGCATTTCCTTGAGAGCTGCTCCACTCCCACCCGGACAGTTGAAGCTGGCCTTTCACATGATATTGATACTTGGGACCATCTTGCCAATCCGGCTCGGAACGATTTGGATCGTAGATCGACTGCAACTCGTCGATCGTCGCCAGCCGCCAGCCGGAATGGCCGGCCAGTCGCAGGTTCCAGCAGTAATCGGAAGCTTGTTGCCAGTTTACATCGCCGCCATTATCCTTCTTCGCCCACATCAGCCCGGTTGCCGGGTCGGCCCAGACCTTGCCGACCTCCTCGCGGGCTGTCTGCTCTCGCGCGGCCTTGTCTCGCGCCTCCTGCTCGGCCTTGAGCCGCGCATCGCGGACGGGCTTAAGCTCGATGGTTACGACCGACTGGCCGTTGGCCTTAATCTCGATAAGCTGCTTGACCTGATCGGCGCCGTCATCGGTCGTGGCAATCACCAAGTGCTGGCCGGGTTCGACCTTCGCCTTGGCCGTACCGTTAGCGTCGATGCGGCCCTTCGCCTCGCCGTCCAGACTCCAACGGCAGGCCAGATCGCACGTCACCAGCAGCGTGGCGGCGCTCGCGGTTGCGCCGGGGACGGCCGCGGTTTGCGGCCCTTGTTCTGGTTGGGCAATTAGTCTCGTATCGGATGGATTGGGACTTGTATCCTGTTCCGGCCTCGGCTGCGTCGGCTGCGGCTGGGTCGCAAGCGTTGTTTGCGCGGATGTTTCTTGCGGCGGTTTTGGCGGCTTTGGCCCGAATATCCTTCCAGTTGCGAACGCCGCAACCAGGAGTACCGCAACGCATACGGCCCAGACCCAGGCGGGCACATGCACTGCGGCCCTTTCGCCACCCTTCTCGACGACGGTCCTTGAGATCTCCCGTGCGACGGGAGGACGCGCTGTCGGCGGCGGGACATATACCACCGCACCGAGCAAAGTGATTGTTTCGGCAACGTCCTTGGGCCGGTCTTCGCGGTCCTTGGCCAGGAGGCGCAGGACTAACGCGTCCAGGCCTTGCCAGTTGGCTAGGTCGGGGCGGAGGGTGCTGGGCGAAGGAGGCGGGGTGTTCTGGTGCTGCCAGGCCCAGCCTTCGTAGTTCAGGGCGTGGAAGACTGTCTGGCCGGTGAGCATCTCGTAGAGGAGGCCGCCGAGGGCGTAGAGGTCGGTGCGACCGTCGAGGTCGGCGGCGGGGGTTCCGCGCCACTGCTCGGGGGCGGCGTAGGTGACGGTGAGCAGCGTGCCGCCGGTGCGGGTGAAGGCGGCGCTGGACTCCTTGGTGGCGACGATGCCGAAGTCGGCGATCTTGGGAAGCCATGCGGCGGCTTCGCGGGCCATGAGGATGTTTTCGGGCTTGATGTCGCGGTGGACCATGCCGCGGGCGTGGGCGGCGGCGAGGCCTTGGGCGATGTTGCGGGCGATGTGGAGGGCGAGGGGGACGGGGAGAGAGCCCGCAGAAGCTAAAGCCCGGGCTTCTATTTGGGGCATTTGCGGCAGTCGGGGCTGAAGCCCCGACCTACCAGCCGTGCTTTGATATAGTGCCTCCGGGGCTAAAGCCCGCGTCGATTCTTGCGGGCTAATGCGGGGGTTGAAACCCCCGCCTCCCTCCGTATTGATTTCATCGGCAGAGTGCAACCGCAGGTCCTTCGACTCCGCTGCGCTTCGCTCAGGATGACAAGCATGTAGTAAGTCAGGATGACAGTCGCTATCTTGATATTGTTGCGCGTCGTGGAGAAATCTCCGCAGGTCCGGGCCGTCGACGAATTCCATCGAGAAGAAGAGCGAGTCGTCTTCGGCGCGTTCGAGGTCGCCGCAGTCCACTACGTTGCGGTTGCGGATCTGGCGGAGGGTGCGGACTTCGCGCAGGAAGCGGGCGGTGAAGGCCTGGTCACTGCTCAGTTCGGCGGAGAGGAACTTGAGGGCGCGGGGCTCGTCCATGAGGGTGTGCTGGGCGAGATAGACGGCTCCCATGCCGCCCTGGCCGAGCTTACGGACGATGCGGTAACTGTGGTGGATGACCATGCCCGGCTTGAGGTCACGTATCTCGTTGAGCGGCACGCCGTGGGTGGGGCAGGCGGCGAGCGAGTCGGGATAGCCGGTGGAGCACTGCGGGCAGTGTTTCATGGGAGCGGCCTTCGCTGGAGAGGTGGCGCGTTGGGGTTATTGTTCCACTCGCGGGCGGGGAGCGCAATGGGTGCGGAGCTTGATTCGCTTGAATGGAACGCGGCGAGTTGGAGCCGCAAGGGATTATTGAAAAGAATCGCTGGTTTACTGCTTGGTCCCCGGCAGCATCTTCTTGAGCCGGTCCATCAGGCCCGGCTTGGCTGCCGGTGTTCCCTCCGGGGGCTTGGCCGGAGCAGGCGGCTTGGCTTCTGGCGCAGCGGCGGGCTGCGCGGACGGCATCCCGCTCGCGTTCCCTGGCGGAACAGGCTCCTTTGCGCTGTCGGGCAGCGGCGTCGATCCATTCACCACGCCGGCGGCCAACAGATCCGGCACCTGTTCGATGTCGTTCTTGACCAGGATCGAGATGCGGCGATTCGAGGGATCGAAGGGATTGGACTTGACGCGCAACATCTGGTCGGCGTAGCCGCGCACCTGGGTCACCTGATTGACGCGGACTCCGTCCTGCTGCATCAGCCGCCGCGCCGAGTTGGCGCGGTCGGCGGACAGATCCCAGTTGCTGTAGCCGGCCTCGCTCGAGTACGGTGTGGCGTCGGTGTGGCCCTCAATCAGCAGCGAATTGGGCAGCGGCTTCAGCGCGGCGGCCAGCAGAGCAAGCAGTTCCTGGCCGCTGGCGCTCAGCTTCGCGCTGCCGATCTCGTAGAAGGTGCCGTCCTTGCCCTCGATCAACTCGATGCGCAGGCCCTCGGGGGTGATGGTGATCTCAATCTGCTTGGAGAGCTTTTCCAGCTCTTTGCGCGCCTTGATCTCCTCTTCGAGTTTGGCTTTCAGTTTTTCCAGTTGGTCCGTGGGCGCCTGCTGGACGGTTGCGCCGGTGCCAAGCAAGGTGGTGCCAAGCTGGCTGGCGGTCCCCTTGGGGTCGTTGAAGTAGCCCGCCACCGCCCGCTTGACCTTCTCGCTCGAGCCCATCAGCCAAAGCACGATGAAGAGCGACATCATGGCGGTGACAAAGTCGGCATAGGCCACCTTCCACGCACCGCCGTGATGGCCGCCGTGGCTGACCTTCCGCTTGATCACGATGATGGGTTGCGTCTTGGCTGCCGCTGTCATGCCTTGCTCCACTCCAATTACTCGATTCCTGGAAGACCCGCAAGGGCCCGGGCCTAAAGGCCACGCCAATTCGACCTCTCTCAGGGGGTTAAAACCCCCTGCTCCCTCCGTAATCCTCGATTTGCAACTGTAGTATTAAAAGGGTTAGCCAACCCTATGCCGCCAGGGCCGGCTCCACGCTGGCTGGCTGGTTCTTGCAGTTCTTTTCCATCTCGTCGAAGCTGGGCCTCACATGGGCCGGTATCGCCCGCCGCCCCATCTCGATGGCGATCATCGGCGCCGATCCCTTCAGAAACGACAGCATCAGCACCCGCAGCACATGCAGGTATTCGTTGTGCGCGTCGGCCGTCTTGGCCATGTTCGAGGCCAGCGGGCCAACCGCCCCGTAGCACAGCAGAATGCCCAGAAAGGTTCCCACCAGCGCCGCCGCTACCTTCTCGCCAATCTGCTCCGGCGGTCCGCCCAGCGAACCCATCGTGATCACCACGCCCAGCACCGCGGCCACAATCCCCAGTCCCGGCAGCGAGTCCGCCACCGTGCTCAGCGAACTGACCGGCAGCGTCGCTCCGTGGTGATGCACCTCCATATCCAGCTCCATCATCTGGTCCATGTCAAAGGGTTCCACGCCGCCGGTGATTGCCATGCGCAGCGTGTCGCAGACAAACTCCCGCGCGTGATGGTCGGCCAGGAACTCCGGATAGTTTTTGAAGATCGAGCTGTCCTTCGGCTTCTCCACATCCATCTCCACGCTGAGCAGCCCTTCCTTGCGCACCTTGTTCAGAAACTGGTACATCATCCGCAGCGTGCTCAGATAACGGTCCTTGCCGAAGGGCGACCCTTTCAGCACCCCCGTCAATCCGGCGGCGATGGCTTTGATCACATGAGTCGGATTGGCCACCAGCAGCGTGCCCGTGGCCGCGCCGGCAATAATCAGGAACTCCGCCGGCTGGAGCAGCACCATGATGTGGCCCTTTTCCATCAAAAATCCGGCGATGATCGATGCGAAGACCACGACAATGCCTATGATGGCGAACATGCTTGCCCTCCCGGCGCGGGCGTAATCCGGTTCCCGCCCGCATCAAAGCTCAAGAGCATGGCCGCTTGAGCCCTTTCCAGCAAATCGGCCAGACTTCCCTCCCGTTCCGCTTGCGCCGCGCCGATGCTCACCGTGATCGATACGCGGTCGCCCCACCAGCGAAAATCCGCCGTCCGCGCCAGCCCGGCCAGCATCTGCGCGTGAGAGGCCAGCATCTCCGGCGTGCGCTCGTGCGACAGCACCAGAAACTCATCGTCCCCCCAACGCCCCATCTCCTCGGCCGGCCGCAGCCCGCCCGCCAGCGCCCGCTCGACCTTCCCCAGCATCGCCTCGCACGCGCCGCCGCCGTGCGTCTTGCGGAGCCCGTGCGCCTGATCGACAGTGATCCAGAGCGCGCCAAAGCTCTTGCCGCCCAGCCGGAAGTCCTCAAAAACCGCCTCCAGCCGCTCCTGGAACTCGGCCTGGCTGGCCACAGCGCCCGAGCCTTCGCTGCGCTCTCCATGGGGCAGCGCATCCAGGCTCTCGGCCGGATGAAAGACGACCGCGCTGCCGATGCGCTTGCCCATCCCATCGCGCAGCGCCAGCACCCGCGCCATCGCCGGCACGCTGTGGCCCAGCTTGTGCTCCAGATGAACCAGCGCGCCGTGGCCCGCCTGCGCTCCCGCCTCACCCTCGCCAGCCTGCGGACCGGCAAAAAGCCCTTCCAGCGCCGCCGGCGCCGGCCTCGACAGCAGGTCCACGCTCGCGTACCCGGTGATGGCCTCCGCGGCCCGGTTCCAGAACACCAGCTTCCCGTCGGCCCCCAGCAGGGCAATCCCCTCCGCCAAGCTTTCCAGCGCGGTTTCAACAAGTTCCGTCCGATCGGTCACCATGCATCTCCATCTAAAGCATCGGCAGAGCCCGCGCCAACTTCACCGGTTGCGCTGTGCGGAACAGTGGTTGGGTCTTGTTAACGCGCAACCCCCGGCGTCGCCAAAAGGATCGCCGGGCGCCGGGCGCCCCCTATCTGCCGCATTATCATCGCGCCAGATGCTCGAGACCACATCCCCCATGGCAAGCCAGCCCCGAAACGGCGTCCAACGCCGGCCTCTTCCCTCCGCCTCAGACTCTCTTCGGTAAACAGCCCCCCCCAGAGCCTGCAAAGAATTCTCGTGACCATTTTGACAATAGGATGTAATCTCGTGCGTAGGAATTTATATGGCCGTCGCGAAATCTTCCCCTGGCGCCGGTCATCAAAGGACGGGGCCGCGGCCTGAGCGTTGCAGATTGAGACAGTTCGCGCGTTTTGCGGGTTTTTTGCCGATAATGTCGCCAGAAGCGGAGCCCAATGCCTGGGCCTGTATTGCCGCTCCCGGCGTTGCCGGCGCCGCAGGCCGGGCGGGCTTCAGTTGGGCTTCTCAGGGTATGCAGCAGATGGGGCGCTAATGATAAACAAAATCATTCTCTCCGATTCGCAAGCGATTTTTCGGGCGGGCACAGCCAAGGTTCTGGCCATGGACGAGGATCTGCGCATCATCGCGCAATGCACCGACCTCGACCGCATGCATCACGCCATCACCACATTTCCCGGCGCCGTTGTCGTCTTTGCCGCTTCCATGCGGCCGAATATGGACCGCTTGCATTCGCTGCTCGAGGCCACCGGAAGCCGCGGCGTCGTGATTGCCGAAAACAATGAGACTGCCAGCGCCTACCTGCATCAGGGCTTTTCCGGCGTGGTCTTTCGCAATGTCACCGGCCAATCCCTCATCGAGTGTGTGCGTTCGGTAGCCTCCGGCGGCACCTGGCTCCCTCCGCAACTGATGGTGGCCGACTCGCCCGAGGAAGACATGGTGGGCACCAGGGTCCGCGACCGTCTTACCCCCAAGGAGATGCGCATCGTCGCCCTCATCGTCCAAGGCTGCAAAAACCGCGAGATCGCCCTCCGCCTCAAGACCACCGAGCAGGTCATCAAGAACTACCTGCGCTCCGTCTACGACAAGACCGGGGTCAGCGACCGCCTCGAATTGGCCCTCTTCACCATCCACCACCGCGTGCTCGCCGCCGCCGCCGCCGAAGTCGGCAGCAAGCTCGAAGCCGAAGAGGCAGCCTCCCCCCACGCCATGGCCTAGCCCCGAGACCGCCTGATTTTGAATGGAGCCCGGCCTCCCGGCCGACAGTAGCGCGGGCGTCCCCACCCGCGCTTGTCCGCGCCCGCGCAAGTCCATAACCAAGCCTGGGTGCCCCGTCCTTCGCGTTCTTTGCGAAGGGTGGAAGACCACTAACCCCGACCGGAACCCCGATCATCCTGAGCATCTTGACTTGCGCGGCGAGTTACGGCTGGAATGAACCGCCGCCAACTTGCTAACTCGCTATCCCGCGAAGCGGGGCTAACTCGCTGTCTTTGTTGAAAATACCAGCCTCAACCAACTTCGTTCATAGGAAGCGAAGCGCTCTTCGGCGGAGTCGAAGGATATGCATTTGCTCTTTGCGGGTACCCATCCTTGCTGTCGCTGAGCGAGCGCAGCGAGTCGAAGGACCCGCGTCTTGAAATCGTTGTCGCAAGGGTGGGAAACCACGAACCCCAACACCCCACCCGCCACCTTTGAGCGGGAAGCGCTCCGGTAGGCGGGGGTTTCAGCCGCGCCCCCATCCCTCCACCCGCAGTCAGAAGTCCAGTCCATGCGGCGCAGCCGCGCTGGAATTCCCACCTCTCGCCGCATGAATGGTACATTGGTCTAGCGCCGTCAATACCTCGTCCATGCCACGCAGATCAACTAAGTCGATTGCCGTCGTCCTGCAGATCGTGCTGGGACTCGTCCTCGCGGCAATCCTGGGTCTGCTATCGGGCCTCCTCGCAGGCGATCTGAAATTCATAGCATGGATCAAAGCCCAGCAATGGTATTCCCCCTGGAACGCGATGTGGGCCGCAATCGCCGTCGCTGCCGCAATGATCCTCGTGGCGATCTGGAAGAATTCCGATGCCGACAACCCCCGGAATTACCTACCAACGCGCCAAGACCTCGACGCCGCGTTGCGGAAAGCCTTGGAAGGCTTCGCAGCCACCGCCCTCGAAAGCGGATGGGTTCCTCCGCAAATCTTGAAGAACAAAGAAGCCGAAATAGCCAAGCTCACCGATCAACTGCGCAGCTTCCAGCGCCAGCTCGCGTCCAGCTTCGACTCAGCCGAAGCCAGGCTCTCCCAATGCCTCGAAGTCGGCGACCTCGACACCGCCCTCCGCGAGGCATCCGAACAGGTCGAGAACCGGCACAAGGAGGCTGGTAAGCTCCCCCGCGACCTCTACGTCCTCGGAACCATCCACGAACTCCGCTTCGAATGGCCCCAGGCCCTGACCGTCTACCACCGAGCCTGGCAACTCGGCAAAGATCCGGACCACGGCCTCAAGTACGCCCACTTCGAGGAGATTTTCAACCATTTCAACGAGGCCATTACCGCCTATGAGGCGCTTCTTTCCATCAGCGCCGGCCCGGCTCAGCGCGCCGCCGCGCTCAACAGCCTCGGGCTTCTGTACCGCGAGACTCAGCGCATGAAAGAAGCCGAAGAGGCCTATGCCGAGGCCTTCGCCACATACCGCAAACTCGCCCAGGCCAACCCCGCCGCCTGGCTGCCCGACGTCGCCGCCACGCTCAACAACCTCGCGGCTCTCTACTACGCCACCGAGCGCATGAAGCAAGCCGAAGATGCCTACGCCGAGGCCCTCGAAACCTACCGCAAGCTCGTCCAGGCCAATCCCGTCGCATACCGGCCCGGCGTCGCCATGACGCTCAACAGCCTCGCGATCCTCTACCGCGACACCCAGCGCATGAAGCAAGCCGAAGAGGCCTACGCCGAGGCCCTCGAAACCTACCGCAAACTCGCCCAGGCCAATCCCGGCGCATACCTGCCCAAGGTCACCACCACGCTCAACAACCTCGCAAACCTCTCCCTCTCAACGGAGCGGGTACAGCAGGCGGAGACATACGCCTCCGAGGCCGAACGCATCCTCGATCCCCTTTGGCAAGCGAACCCGGAACTGCACGGCGACCAGATGGCCAGAACTCTCGCGACGCGCGCGCTCGTCTCCGAAGCCGGCCGGCAACCCGCCGCCGAAGCCTGCGCCCTAGCCCGCCGCGCTTTCGCCGCCGCCTGCGACCCGGCCCTCGATCAATCCATCCAAAAAATCATCGACCGCCTCTGCCCCGCATCCCAGGGCGGACAGAAGGCGAGTGCCGATCTTCCCGCCCCGCCGCAAGCCCCCTGAGCGAAGCCGAGTTCCGTCCAACGGGGAACGGGCTCTATCGCCTCCGGCGGCGGCCAGCAAGAGAATTGGCGGTAGACGCAGCCGCCCGTGCAGTAGGCGCAGGGTTGGTTAACCACGCGCTTCAGCGCTTTCAATTACCCACAACTCTGGCAGGCCATAGTCAGTGTTGGCTAAACAGATTCGGTCTCAAGCCAGGTACTTTGCAGAGTTGGATGACGGGTAGTGTACTGCCGTCATGGAAACAACAGCGAAACGGGCAACCGATGCGGAGTCTTGTGGCGGCCAGAGCTGGATCGGGCGGGAATTGGCGGCCTTGAAGCTGCCGGATGCGCGGCTGGAAAAACGGCCGCGTTCCCTGGTGGAGCAGTTGGCACAAGGGATTGGACGGAGCATTCCCTTGGCCTGTCAGGATGGGTCGGCGGCCAAGGCGGCTTGCCTGTTTTTCTCCAACGGCCGGGTCAGCGAAGAGCAAATTCTGGCCGGCCATTTTCTTGCGGCGCGGGAGCGAATTGCACGGAAGAGCTGTTTTTAGAGCATTTTCGATTCACATCTTGACATCGGGAGAGGCCGCGCTCTAAATCCAAGTGCAACACATCCAGAAGGGATAATGTTGCATGGGAAAGTCGTATACGCAGTTGTCTTTAGTGGAACGGGCTTTGCTTCAGACGCAGTTGGGGTTGCGTTGGAGTCCGGCGGCTATGGCGCCGATACCGTGAAGCTGCGGGAGACCGACGGCGCAGCGGTGTAGACGACATTGCCGGCCTGCGTGGCCAGAATGGTGCCGGTTCCGTTGATGAGCAGGGTCGCGCTGCTGGCGCCGGCGCCGACGGTGCAGACGGTGGGCGTGGTGGAGGCGAAGGCGACCGTCAGGCCGGATCTGGCGGTTGCGGTAAGGTGAGAGATGCGCCAGACGCGGCAAGGGCGCGGCCGGATGGCTGCGCCCTTGGGTTTGAGCTGGTCCCGTTGGACTAGGCGTTGGTGTGGGCTGGACCCGACATTCTCTCTTCGAGTGCGGCTTGCGCGGCGGCGAGCCTTGCCGTCAGCAAGCGGAAGGGCGAGCAGGAGACGTAGCTGAGGCCGATCTTGTGGCAGAACTTGACGGACTCGGGATCGCCGCCGTGTTCGCCGCAGATGCCCAGCTTGATGGTGGGGCGGGTTTTGTGGCCCTTGGTTACGGCCATCTTGACAAGCTGTCCGACGCCCGCCTGATCGAGGGTGGCGAAGGGATCCTGCTTGAAGATGCCAGCCTTCATGTAGGCCGGGAGGAAGTGGTTGATGTCGTCGCGGCTGATGCCGAAGGTGGTTTGGGTGAGGTCGTTGGTGCCGAAGCTGAAGAACTCGGCTTCTTCGGCGATCTGATCGGCGGTGAGGGCCGCGCGAGGCAGTTCGATCATGGTGCCGACCATGTAATCGACCTTGGAGCCCTTGTCCGCGAAGACTTCTTCGGCAACGCGGCGCACGATGGCGGTCTGGTTGCGCATCTCTTCAATGGAGCCGATGAGCGGGATCATGATTTCGACGTGCGGATCGCCGCCCTTGACCTTGGCCGCGACGGCAGCCTCGATGATGGCGCGAACCTGCATTTCGGTGATCTCGGGGAAGGCGATGCCGAGGCGGCAGCCGCGCAGGCCGAGCATGGGGTTGGTCTCGTGGAGCTCTTCGACGCGCGCCAGCAGGGGACGCAGTTCCTTGAGCTTGGGCGAGCGGGGCTTGGTGTCCTGCAGGTGCTGGATTTCGACCAGAAGATCTTCGCGCTTGGGCAGGAACTCGTGCAGCGGAGGATCTAGCAGGCGGATGGTGACCGGGAGCGACTCCATGGCCTTGAAGAGGCCGGCGAAGTCGGCGCGCTGCATGGGCAGCAGCTTTTTGAGGGCCGTGCGGCGCTCCTTCTCGTTGTCGGAGAGGATCATGGTGCGCATGTGTTCGATGCGGTCTTCGGCAAAGAACATGTGCTCGGTGCGGCAGAGGCCGATGCCTTCCGCGCCAAAGGTGCGGGCGAGCTTGGCGTCGCGGGGGATGTCGGCATTGGCGCGAATCTTGAGCCGGCGAACCGGATCGACCCAGGCCATGTAGGTAACCAGATCGGGATCGTCGGGCTGAGCGTCGAGTGTCTTGAGCTTGCCGGCGATGACGCGGCCGGTGGTGCCGTCGAGGGAGAGCCAGTCGCCCTGCTTGTAGGTCTTGCCCTTGACGCGCAGTTCCTTTTTGGCTTCGTCAACGGTGCAATCGCCAGCGCCGGCGACGCAGCACTTGCCCATGCCGCGGGTGACGACGGCGGCGTGCGAGGTCATGCCGCCACGCGAGGTGAGAATGCCGGCGGCCACTTCCATGCCCGCGATGTCCTCAGGGGTGGTTTCGCCGCGGACCAGGATGATGACGGGATAGCTTCCGTTGGCGTGGTGCTTGACGGCGTCCTCGGCGGTGAAAACAATTTGTCCAACCGCCGCGCCGGGCGAGGCCGGCAGACCAGTGGCGAGGACTTCGATCTTCTCGCCCTTTTCCACCAGGCGGGGGACGAGGAAGTCGTAGAGCTGATTCGGCTCGACGCGGTGAATGGCCTCGTCCTGCGTAATCAGGCCTTCCTTGACCATGTCGATGGCCACGCGGACGGCGGCCAGGCCGGTGCGCTTGCCGTTGCGGGTTTGCAGCATGTAGAGCTTGCCATCCTGGATGGTGAACTCGAAGTCCTGCATATCGCGATAGTGCTCTTCCATGCGGCCGGTGATGTTGCGGAGCTGCTCGTAGCAGTGCGGCATCACGCGTTCCAGTTCGCTGATGGGCAGCGGCGTGCGCACGCCTGAGACCACATCTTCGCCCTGCGCGTTCATCAGGTATTCGCCAAAGAACATCTTTTCGCCGGTGGCGGGATTGCGGGTGAAGCCGACGCCGGTGCCGGAGGTCTCGCCCAGATTGCCGAAGACCATGGCCTGGACGTTGACCGCTGTGCCCAGCCAATCATCAATCCGATTAATGCGGCGATAGGTCTTGGCCCTCTCGTTGGTCCAACTGCGGAAGACGGCGTCGCGGGCTCCGACCAACTGCTCCTTCGGGTCTTGCGGGAAGTCCTTGCCGGTCTCCTTCTTCACCAGCTTCTTGTACTCGGCAATGATCTCTTTGAGCGCGGCGGGCTGGAGTTCGTAGTCGAACTTGACCTTGGCGCGCTTCTTGACGCCGTCGAAGATGTGCTCGAACATCTTCTTGGGAACATCGAGCACGACATCGCCGTACATCTGGATAAGGCGGCGATAGGAGTCATAAGCAAAGCGGGGATTGTTGCTCAGCTTGGCCAGGGCTTCGACGGCCTTATCGTTGAGGCCGAGGTTGAGGATGGTGTCCATCATGCCGGGCATGGAGAACTTGGCGCCGGAACGAACGCTGACCAGCAAAGGATTGTCGCCCGTGCCGAGCTTTTGGCCTTGCAGCTTTTCCAGCCGCTCCAGGGCGGCGTACATTTCGGTGTTGACCTGGGGCGAGAGAGCGCCGCGCATGTACTCACGACAGGCCTCGGTCTGAATGGTGAATCCCGGAGGCATGAATGGTGAATCCCGGAGGCACCGGCAATCCAACGTTGGTCATCTCGGCCAGGCCGGCGCCCTTGCCGCCCAGCACATCCTTCATTTTTCCGTTGCCTTCGGCCTTGCCGCCGCCGAAGAAATACACATGTTGGGTTTCGGTTTTGCCTGCCTGCTCAGCAGCCGCCTGCTCCAGAACGCCCTGCGTCATGGGATGTTGCCTCCGTGTATCGAATTTTCGACCCCGGCGGCGAAGAGCTGCCGCAGGGGAACTTGAAAGCCGCGGGTTCGACGCCCATGACGGGGTTGCGGGACGGAAGCTCAGCGCGTAAAAGGATTGGCGATTCAGGCTGAACGCGTGCCAGTCATCCAGGCAATGGCGTATGTTGCGCGGGATTGATTAGTCGTTACTACGAATATCGTTTCAAGTATACAGTTGCCTGTGTTGAAGGTCACATCCGATTCCTGGGTGCTCGGAGGCGCGCGCCATAGCAACGCGCTCTTTGCCACATTCCGAGACACAATTTGAAGAGTGAATGGGATTTGGTCAAAAAGATGACATTTTCAGGCAGCGGGGATCAGCGAGAGCTGTGCGGGATGTGAATTGATAACCGCATTGTGGGAAACAAGAATCCGCTCCAGGCCCACCAATGCGAGAATCTCGGCCACATGCGGAGAGGGATTTGCGACGGTGAAGCGATAGCCGGCCTCGCGGGCTGCGGCGTAGAGAGCGATGAGAGCGGCGATGCCGGCCGCGTCGATCCGCTCGACCACGCACAGATCGAGGGTTATGTTTTGCCGGCGCGCGATCGGTGAGAGTTGGGCGAGTAGAATCTGCTCGTTGCCGCGCACCAACTCGGTGAGGCCCGTAACTTGAGTCAATCGGTGTGGTTCGGGCAGTCCGGTCAGTTCTTCGCCCGGGAAGAACGGTGTGTCCATCGGGATTGAGATTGTGCCAGTCATAATAGCCCCCCATGAAGCAAACTGCGCGACAGAGCACGCTGCCGTTCAATACGCAAACAGGAGGGGCGGCGGTTCCATGTTTTGCGTTTTAACGGGCCAGGAGGGTGGACCGCTGCGAGAGCGCCGCGGACGAGCGAGATTTGCTCATACGCCGGTTGACCGTGAGTGTAAAGGCTGTGGTGGGCGATCATGCTTGCGCCTCGTATAGCTGCTTGACGTTGAACGCGTTGCAGCCTATCATCGTGGTATGATCCGGAGTTTCAAGGACCACGACACGGCGGAACTGGCTCAAGTGGGAACCAACCGGCGATGGCGCGGCATTGAAGCCGTAGCGAGGCGGAAACTCAACCGGATGGATGCGGCGACCCGCCTGGACGATCTTCGGGAGCCTCCGGGAAATATTTTGGAACCGTTGAGAGGAAACCGGCGAGGTCAATACAGTATCCGCATCAACGATCAATTTCGCATTTGCTTTGTATGGAAGGAGGATGGAGCCTATGACGTTGAAATCGTCGACTACCACCATGAACGGAAAGGCAAAAGATAGCGTGCCCCTGGTGCGTCCCGCGCACGGTTGGAACTACCAATATGTGACGACCTCGCCGGGAGAGATGCTGGCGGAAGAGTTTCTAAAGCCGCTTGGCCTGAGCCAGAACCGGCTCGCGATGAGCATTCGCGTGCCGTCGACGCGGATCGGTGAGATT
>JBEKPI010000043.1:0-20401 GCA_049520855.1 Occallatibacter sp. | reverse complement strand
GCCCGCGCCCGACCCCATTTCCCACGGCGCCGGACTCAGCGCCACGCAACTCAACGCCACTGCGCCGATTCCGGGCAGATTCACCTACACTCCCGGCGCGGGCGAGGTGCTGGCAACGGGGCAGCATACGCTCTCGGTTAGCTTCACGCCGGCCGACACCAATCTTCCCGTGGCGCAGGCTGCCGTGCCGCTCACGGTCAACAAGGCAACGCCCATCATCAAGTGGCAGACGCCGGCCGGCATTTCCTATGGCACCGCACTCAGTTCCACTCAGCTCAATGCCACGGCATCGGTTCCTGGGACCTTCGCCTACACTCCCGCGGCCGGAGAACTGCTCGCGGCGGGAGCGCACACGCTCTCGGTGACTTTCACGCCGAAGGACACCGCGGACGTAGCGACGGCACAGGCAAATGTGTCGCTATCTGTCGCCAAGGCAACGCCCATCGTTACGTGGCCGACCCCCGCGGCGATTTCCTACGGCACCCCGCTCAACCCTGCTCAGCTCAATGCCACGGCATTGGTCGCGGGCACATTTGTCTACACTCCCGCCGCAGGCACCGTGCTTACAGCAGGGACGCAGAAGCTTTCGGCAACCTTTTCCCCCACCGACACTGCGGACTACACGTCGGCGCAAGCAACGGTAATGCTGGTGGTGGAAGGATTGCCCAACATCGATTCGCTGATGCCGGCGACGGCGGGCGCAGATGCAGACAACGCTGACCTGGCGGACGGAAACAACCAGCAGAGCAAACTTGAAACGCGCACTTACAAGGGCGCTACCTACGTGAAGGGAGCCGACGGCCAATGGTACCTCCAGAAGAATTAGAAAAGGCGCAGCCCACAACGCTTCCCGCGGATTTTGGCGAATGGGATAGCGGAGATGGCTCTGCAACGCACCCCGCCAACTTCAACGGATTCGAGAGTTTTCCCGCTTCGGCTGCTGCGCCGAAGCCGCCGGTGAATTCCTCGACAGCGCGAGTCGCCGTGTTGCCGGTGGCGGGCCGGTCGCCGAGCGCCGCTTCGCGCCCGCCAGCTGCGGCCTACGCGGATGTTGAGCAGGCTTATCAGCCGCCGAAGTCCAAAGCCGTGAAGACGGCAGCCCCGGTGCAGAGGGCCGAGAGCGAGAGCGAGGGCAAGAAGGGGCAGACAGGGATGTTTATCGGCGTTGGCGCAGCCGCGCTTTTGCTGATCGGCGGCACGGTGGGCTATTTCACGATGCACTCCAAGACCGCAGCGCCGAGTACAACAGCAATGACGCAGACGCAGGTGCAAACACCGGCGGCGAATTCGCTGACGCCGACGCCTGCAACTCAGACGGTTGCCAATACGCCGGCCCAGGCCAATACGCCGGCGGCCGCGGATACGGCGGCGGCTGCGGAAGCGGACAGCGCGCTCCGCGCGCAGGCGGACAAGATGAACAAGCAGCTCAACGCGCCCTCGCTGATTCAGGAGGATCTGAAGACGCTTGCCGGGGGGGCGGCGCCGCCGCCCACCTCCGGCTTCAGCCCGGCGGGGATGGAAGGCGTAGGCACTACGAGTGGCGTCTTCAATGGACAGGGCGGGCCGAAGGTGAAGGTCGCGGCTCCCCAGAAAGTGAGCATCTCGGGCGCCATGGCTGTAGGCATGTTGGTGCAGAGGACCCAGCCCGTGTATCCGCCCCTTGCCAAGCAGGCCCACATCTCCGGTACGGTGACGCTTCAAGCCACAGTATCCAAGACTGGATCGGTTGTGAATCCCCATGTGATCAGCGGACCGCCCCTGTTGCGGCAGGCCGCGCTGGACGCCGTGAAGACCTGGCGCTTCAGGCCTTACATGCTCGATGGGGAACCGACGGAAGTGGAGACCACCGTGGACGTGAACTTTGCATTGGCTTACTGACGAACCCTCTGCCTGTTTCCCGTTTTTTGGATGTAAAACGATGGTTTCGCGGATGAGCGATCTCTCCCAATGGAAGGCAAAACTTGGAACTGCTGAATCTGGAAAAATATAAATCGGAGATACACCGGACTCTGATCTCCAAGCTGGATCTGGAGAAGCTGTCGCGCGCCAATTCCACCCAGGCGCGCCAGGCGGTGGCCGGTATTGTCAAGGAGATTATCGCGGAGCAGCGCGTACCGCTGAATTTCGACGAGCAGGAAAAGATACAGGCGGATCTGCTCGACGAAGTTTTTGGACTTGGCCCGCTGGAACCGCTGCTGAGGGATCCAAAGATTTCCGACATCCTGGTGAACGACAAGGATCATGTATTCATTGAAAAAGGCGGGCTGCTGCAGAGGGTCGATACGACATTCCGCGACGACCGCCATTTGCTGCAGATCATCGACCGCATCGTGTCGCGCGTGGGCCGCAGGGTGGATGAGTCCTCGCCGATGGTCGATGCGCGATTGCCCGACGGTTCTCGTGTCAATGCCATCATTCCGCCGCTGGCGCTCGACGGACCTTCGCTGTCGATCCGCCGCTTCGGAACAGGCCCGCTGGCCGCCAATCAGCTGGTCCAACTGAAGAGCGTCTCTCCGGAGATGATGGAAGTGCTCTCCTCGGCGGTGAAAGCCCGGATCAGCATTCTCATCTCGGGCGGCACCGGCACCGGCAAGACCACCTTTCTGAACATCCTGTCGCAGTACATCCCGCGCAACGAGCGCCTCGTCACCATTGAAGATGCGGCCGAACTCCGGCTCGCCCAGGAAAACATCGTGCGCCTGGAAACCCGGCCACCCAATATCGAAGGGCTGGGAGCAATCAAGCAGCGGCAACTTCTGATCAACTGCCTGCGCATGCGGCCCGACCGCATCATCATGGGCGAGATCCGCGGCGAGGAGGCCTTCGATATGCTCCAGGCCATGAATACCGGCCACGAAGGCTCCATGACCACGATTCACTCAAACACGCCTCGCGACGCCATCTCCAGGCTCGAGTCGATGGTCGCCATGGGCATGAATCTGCCTGAGAAATCCGTGCGCCAGCAGATCGCATCAGCTATTACTATTATCGTGCAGGCCACTCGCATGAGCGATGGCACGCGCAAAGTGACGAGCGTCGCCGAGATTACCGGCATGGAAGAGGGCATTATCAGCATGCAGGAGATATTTGTATTCAACAAGAAAGGGATCGGGCCCGATGGCAAGGTCATCGGCGTCTTCCAACCGACCCGCATCCGCCCGCGGTTCCTTGAGCGGCTTCGCGTTTCGGGCATTGTGCTGCCGCCGGTTCTCTTCGAGCGCGAGACGCAGGTCAACTAGGCGGAAAGGAGGAGCAACAGCCATGGGATTGATTGCCGTATTAGTGTTCTTGGCCGTATTCGTGATTGTCGCCATGGTCGCGAACGCCGTCGGCGCGGAGGCCTCGCAGCAGGCCAAGCAGGTGCATGCCACGCTCGACTCGGCCCTGGCGACGGAAAGCCTGGAGGAGCGGAGCCAAATCGTCAATCTTCGCAAGAGCGACTTGCTCAGCAACATTCCATGGCTCAATCGCAAGCTGCTGAAGTTCGAACTGGCGCCACGCCTGCAGACACTGCTCTATCAGGCCGATCTCAAATGGACCATTGGAGGCTTGTTGACTGGATGCGGATTCTGCTTTTTGCTCCCAGCATCTCTGGTGTACTGGCGAACGGGCTTGATTCTGGTCTCCCTGGGGACCGGTTTGCTGCTGGGCTCCGCGCCTCTTGCCTGGGCGTTTAAGAAGCGCGCAAATCGCCTTGACCGGTTTCAAGAAGGGCTGCCGGAAGCTCTGGATTTGATGGTGAACGCTCTCCGCGCCGGACACAGCCTCATCGCCGCGATGGGCTCGGTGGCGCGTGAATGCGCTGACCCCATCGGCCGCGAATTCAGCACGTGTTTCGAGGAGCAGAACTACGGCCTGGAAATGAAGACCGCGATGGAGAACATGATCAATCGCGTTCCTCTCCAGGACCTTCGCATTGTCGCAACCGCGATCATGATCCAGAAAGAGAGCGGGGGAAACCTGGGCGAGGTGCTCGACAAGACCTCTCATGTCATCAGGGAGCGGTTTCGACTCAAGCGGCAAGTCGCCACGCACACAGCTCAAGGGCGCATGACGGGAATCGTTCTCACCCTTTTGCCGCCTGTCCTGGGTGTCGCATTATATTTCGTCAACCCCGAAGGAATGAGCGTCTTGTGGACGACGCCAATTGGCGTCAAGCTACTGTGGCTGGCTTTCGGCATGCTTGTCGTGGGCGGTTTAATCATTCGCCACATTGTAAACATGGACGTTTGAGGTTTGAGAGGAAGTCATGGGATTTGCGATTTTTGCTTTTTTCGTCGTTTTTTTGCTGATCGTGAGCGGTGGATTGCTGCTTTTCTATCGCGAAGAGATGCTGCAGCGGATCTCCGACGCAATCAACCCGCAGCCCAAACAAAAATCGCTGTTGAGCGCCATCCAGCAGACGGGTCTTTCGATCAGCGGCGTGGTCGAACACTTCGAAAACGTTGTGCCGAAAAGCCAGGCCGAGGTTTCGGTTCAATTGCAGCGCTTGCAGCGCGCCGGTTTTCGCGATGAGTCCGCGATAAAGATCTTTTACGGCTCCAAAGTCCTGGTTCCCCTGCTGCTTTGCATTCTCTGTTTTGTGACCGGAGCCTGGCGCTTCAACGCGATTATGGTGCTTCTGCTGGCCGTTGTGCTGGGTTTCCTGGCGCCGGATTTCTGGCTGGGAAGGCGGATTTCCACCCGCCAGGCGAAGATTAGGCGCGGGCTGCCGGATGTACTCGATCTGCTGGTCATTTGCATTGAGGCCGGACTCAGCTTGGACCAGGCGACGGCCCGCACCGCTGTGGAATTGAAATTGGCGCAGCCGGAACTGTGCGATGAATTGCACGTTGTCGTGCTGGAGCAGCGCGCCGGACGGCCACGCGGCGAGGCATGGAAGCATCTGTCGGAACGAACGGGCGTCGACGCGGTGCGCAATCTCACCTCCATGCTGATTCAAGCGGAACAGTTTGGAACCAGCATCGCCAAGACCATGCGCGTCCATGGCGACACCCTCAGAACGCAGCGCGTGCAGGCAGTGGAAGAGGCGGCGGCAAAGACCACAATCAAGCTGATCTTCCCGTTGGTGCTGTTCATTTTTCCGTCGCTTTTTGTTGTCACCCTGGGGCCTGCGATGCTTTCTATCATGGATTCATTTGCGAATCTCAACCATTGAAGGAAGGAGGAATCGACTTGGACAGTACCCTGATTATCCGAGTTGTTGCCGGTGTGCTGGTTGTTGTCATTCTCGCTGTTTTGATCCAGCGCCGCCGCACAAACGTCAAGTAGCGCGAGTGCATGCATTCCGGGGGCGCAGTGAAGCCGCGCGCTCCGCAAGCCGGTTGACATTCTTTCGGGGGGCGGGAAGGCCGCTGCTCTGAAGCCCCGGCAACCGTCGTGTTCCCTTCGGACTGGGGAGCCCTTCAAGCATTTTGCCGTAAGAAAGAGGAGTTGCGATGGACACTACCACGATTGTTCGGATTGTTGCAGGTGTGTTGGTTGTCATCATTCTGGCTGTCTTGATCCAGCGCCGCCGCACTCGGGTCAAGTAGCTCGGATTTCACGAGTGGGCTAGTGGCGCCGTGAAGCACAGCGAGTTCCACTAGCCGGCTCCATCATTCCGCTGGCCGGGCCTCGCTGGTTGGGCGATGGATTTTGTCTCTGCAGCCCATCCTTGCAGCGGGCGAGGGGCTCTGCGCCCTTGCAGCGGCACATCGAGTGTGCGATTGCTTCATGCGCACCAGGGGAAGGCCGGATCGCTGCCGGCTCGACGTTCACAAAGAAAGGGCCTGTCCTGTGTGTTTCTAAAACGGAAGAGGTTCAATTGACAACCGGAACTCCGGGGGAGTACCCGGTAGCCGGATACTTGCTGGAGGCCAGAGGCTAAATGGAACTGCGACGACTATGCGCATACAACCAGACCCGCGAATGTTTTCTCGGGCTGGAGGTCGCTGCCGTCGATTTATCCTTTGCCGGCCTCAAGGATACGCTTGCAAAGCTGGTCCTCAAATCGGGCGAGGGCCTGTGGATGACACCATTCCGCGGAATTCCCGACACGGGCATGCGAGAACCGCTCGATCTGATTTACCTCGACGAGGATTGCCGGGTCATCGAAGTCGTCGAGTCATTCCCCACATTCCGCGTTACAGCTTCGAGTCCGCCGGCTGCCAGCGTGCTGGCGCTTCCGGCTCACTCCATCTATTCGTCGCAAACCCAGCCGAGCGATCAGTTGGTGCTCTGTCTGGCCGAGGAGATGGAGGGCCGCCTGGAGCGGTTTTCCAGCTCAGGCGGCGTTGCGGGGGCGGTGCAAAGCGCCGTTCTGCTGAGGGGAAAGCCGCTCTGGAGCGGAGGTCCCGGCGTGGCGGAAATGGGCGATCGCTCCGGCGATGGGCTTAGATCCGAACAGCCATATGAGATGGATCTGATCGAACCGGGCATGGAGGATGCCACGCCGCCGAAGAGCTGGTTGGAGCGCTGGTGGTCTCCCGATCCGCGAAAGGCTCCGGATCTGAGAAAATCTTCTCGGGATGAGATGCCCGGCCTGGCTGCATATTATTGGACAGGGGCCGCTCCGAAACCGCACTCGATCCGGGACATCAGTTCGACCGGCTTATATGTGGTGACGGAGGAGCGCTGGTACCCAGGCACGCTGATCCTGATGACGCTTCAAAATGGGGACGGCGGGGAAGAACGCATTGAGCGTTCGATCTCCGTGCACTCCAGGGCGGTTCGCTGGGGCAACGACGGGGTCGGCCTGCAATTCATCCTGCCGGACAGCGGGGATACCGATCCGGCGCTGCAGAATAGCCCGGTTCATGCGGCGGACAGGAAGGAACTCGAACTGTTTCTGGAGCGGCTTCGCAAAGGGCAAAGCTAGGCTGCGCCTGGGTTTGCGCCAGCCAGTTGGATATCTGAGTACCATATTACGAGACGCTTGAGTACCTTGGTGTGAAAGCTGATGTATAATAAGCTGGTACAATAAATATCTGTATTAATGAATCAAATGGGTAATCCTGCAGTTCTGACGGGGTGACTCATAACGCTTGGCAGTTCCGGGAGTACACCTTGGTTCTGCTCTTTGTCGTTCTTCTTGCTTCGGTTGCTTTTGCTTTCAAACGGTTGCGAAAAGGCCCCTTTGATGGGCCAGCAGCCAGCTTATGCCGCGGCTACCGATCCGGCGCAGCAAAATAGCCCGGTTCATGCGGCTGAGAGGAAGGAACTTGAGCAGTTTCTGGAGCGGCTTCACAAAGGCAAAAAAAGCTAGGCTGCGCCTGGTGGCGGCCGCCATTTGGGCATTCGAGTACCAAATTATCAACCCCCTGAGTACCTTGGTGCGAAAGCCGTCGAAGAATGAATTGCATGTTCCGTTTTAATCAATCACAATGACCGGGGTGCAAAATAGCCCGGTTCATGTGGCGGACAGGAAGGAACTCGAACAGCTTCTGAAGCGGCTCCGGAAAGAGGCAAGTCAGGCTGAGCAAGGCGGGCCAGGTAGTTGGACATTTGAGTACCAAATTATCAAACGCTTGAGTACCTTGGTGCGAAAGCTGTCGTGCAATGAATTGCATGTTGCGTTTTGATGAATGACAATGACCGGTGTAAGGGAGGTCGGAGGGAATGAGAATGAAGAGATTAAGCGATCTGCCCGGACAAATCCAGGCGCGGATGCGCGGCTTTTGCCGTGCCGCGGCCCCAGAAAAGGTGAACGCGCAGCCGCGGACTATCGGCGATCGGCTTCGCGTCTTCCTTCGCGGCGGCGACGAGGGGGCATCGCTGGTTGAAGTCGCCTTGACTTTGCCGATTGTGTTGATGGTCATGACGGGCATATTCTCCGTCGGGTTTGCCTACTTCAACCAGCAGGAGCTGACCGATGGCGTGGGCGCGGCCGGGCAGTATCTAAGCGTAGACCGAACCAGTACCACGGACCCCTGCGCCGACGCATACGCGAAGCTGATCGCAGCGGCGCCGAACCTCGCTGGGTCGAAGCTCACCCTCAACGTCACGATGAACAGCACCACCTACACCGGGACCTCGTGCTCCGGCGATGAGAACCAGCTGGTGCTAGGATCCACCGTAACCGTAAACGCGACGTATCCGTGTAATATCGGGATGTTCGGAGTCAACTTCTCTTCCAGTTGCCTGCTGAAGGCACAGGTAGCGGAGTATGTGTATTAACCGCGGATAATCGAGGAGAATGCAATGAAAACGGCGATTGTTTCATTTATCCGGAACGCATTCAAGGACCAGAGCGGGCAGTTGCTGCCGCTGATGGCGCTCGGAATGGTCGGCTTTCTGGCGGTGGGCGGGTTGACGATCGACGTCGGTCATGCCTATGTGGTGCGCCAGCAGCTCCAGAATTCAACCAATGCGGCGGGCCTGGCGGCGGCGGGAAACGTATACAACTCAAGCACAGGAAGCCTCTCCTCTGCAGCGACCGAGGCGGATCTGTACAGTTCCCAGGCAAGCGGAGACGAGAATTACAATTCCCAGTTGGGAACCGTCACGACGACTATAACGCAGGAATGCCTTAACATACTGCTGCCGTCCGGAACGACGTGCGGCAGCAGCACCGCCAACAACGCCATCCGCATCGAGCAGACGACCGAGGTGCCGACCTTTTTCATGCGCATCTTCGGCGTCAATCAGTTGCTGGTGGGGGCAGTGGCGACGGCATCGATGCAGGGCAAAGCGCAGCAATGGAACGTGGCCATCATCCTCGACGCGACAGGATCGATGTCCACCGCAGATTCGAACTGTGGCGGCGTGAGCGAGTTCAGTTGCGCAACCACCGGCGTTCAGGGTTTGCTGAGGACGACCGCTCCCTGTCCGAACGGCGGGGGCTCCTGCACCAACGCGAACGCGAACTTTCACGTTGCGGTGTTCCAGTTTCCCAGCGTTTCGACGAGCACAGTGCAATACGAGAACTCTTGCAGCGGAAGCCCGAGTACCCCGGACTTCATGATCTACACCCTGCCGCTCACCACCGCAACCTCCTACGCGCCGCTTACGTACAAGAGTACTGGTTCTGGTACCCCCTCATTCACGGCCACCTACGAGGTGACTTTGGGAGCCAGCGATGCGGACGCCAATGGATTTGTGAGCGATTATTACCAGCCGACCGCGTCGAACGGGCTGAACTCCAGCTCATCGCTCGTGAAGGCCATGACCGGCTGCATGAAGCCGATCGCTGCGGTGGGAACCGGGACCGGCGGCATCCCGGGAGGGACGTCCCCGGGCGGCGGCGTCACGTATTATGCGAGTGTCCTTTATGCGGCCCAGGCGGCGCTGACGGCGGAACAGGCCCTGCAACCCAACACAAAGAACGCGATCATTCTGCTGAGCGACGGTCAGGCCAACTCGAACAATTCCGCGGAGTTTACGGCGCCGGCCACGTCCTGGACCCCCAATCCCAGCGGTTCGGGACTGAATAGCTGGGGGAGCACCGGGCTTTATCCCAGCCTTACGGACGAATGTCAACAAGCGATCGTGGCGGCCCAGGCCGCCGCCACAGCGGGAACCAGGGTATACACGGTTGCCTACGGCTCGGAGCAGGATGGATGCGGTGTCAGCGGCTCCGGTGCGGATGTTTCAGATACGACGCTTGTCGCTACCGGCAAAAACGTGGCATTCACACTCTCGACGCTCACCCCCTGCGTTGCGATGGAGAATATGGCCTCTTCGTTGGACTATTTCTTCTCCGATTACAACCAAAGCGGCTCCGGAAGCACCTGCCAGGACGCCTCGCATACGGTGACGAGTCTGGCCGACATCTTCTATGCCATCTCGGCGACATTCACGACGCCGCGGTTGCTGCCCAACAACGCCACTTAATTGTTTGAACAAGACGAGCCTCAGCATCCCGGCCCGGTCCGATCGGACTCGCCGGGATGCTTTTTTGTTGCGGCGCTTGCGGCTTATTCGGGTATTTCGGGAATGATCAGCAGCACTTCAACCTTGACATCCTGGCCATTTTGCGTGGCTGGCCTGAACTCCCACAGGGCGAGCGCATTCAGCACGAATTGCGCCTGCGCGAACTCCGGCGGGAAGATGACAGTCAGGGCCTCGAAGCGGCCCTTCTGATTGATAAATCCGTGAACGATGAGGGCATCGGCATCGAATGAGCCGGGCGCGATGTTGGGCCGGATAATGTCATATGGATAGGGCGCCTCGATGTGATTGGCGCTGCCCGCCTGCGCGGCGCTTTCGGAGTTCGCGAGCCAGTATTGGAGAGGCCAGCTCTTCTGTAGTCCGACAGGCACATAAACGGTGTACGCCATCTTGCCGCTCGATAGGTCAGCCGTCTCCGGGTACTGTTCCTGCAGCGCGGAGCCAACGATCACCGCTCCGAATTTGCCCTCTTTCGGACGGGTAATATGGACGGTCTGGCTTCCCAGCCCAAAACCAGCTTGTCCGGAGGCAGTGTTAGCTCCTTTTGCGTTATCGGCACGGCCCTTCGAGTCCCCGGCGTTGCTGGCTGAAGCCGATCCCGCGTCTTTGCCAGCCGGCTTGTCGCCGGCCTTGCCGGCCGGGTTGCCGTGGCCTGCCTCGGACGGAGTCTTCGCCTGCCCTTCCGCCAGGGCTCCTGGGGAATTGGCAGCGGCTGTCTCATTGACGGGCGGGAGCGTGACGGCCCCATTGGCCATGTGCATATCGGAGAGAGACATCACCGCGGCGGCCGTTGGCTGCGCGGAGCCGGCCGCGGTGGTGATTGGAGCCGGCGGCGTCGGTTTTGGCGCCTGAAGAACCACTGGCGAGGTCGTGCTGGGAAGAATATGCTGGGTGAGCTTAGGCAGGCTGGCCGACGGAAGGGCTATGTCGGCCAGCTTCGGCTCCACGGTGGGCTTTTGCAGCGAAGGCATCACGGCGGCGGCCATCGGCGGCGGCGTGGGCAGGGGCGCGACCACAACCTTGGCCCGAGTCTTGGCCGCATTCCAGATCACAACCGTCGGCACCGGGATATCGGGGAGCTTTACGGGCTTGAGGACATCCGGCTGCACCAGGGTCTGGCGCGCGGGCATGGCCAGCGCGACCTGGCGCATCAGCGGCGTCTGCTCCTGCTCGCTGCTGCTGGACGAAGACGGTCTTTTCGGTGCATCCTTGTGGAGGGACTTGACGGCCTTGGCTTCATCCCGCGCCATCTCGGTATCGAGAGTATGCAGCTCGAGTTGGCGCAAGTCAAAGCGCTCGGCGAGAGTTCGGGGCTTCATCTTCGGCGCGGAGGCAATGCCGAAGAACAGCAGCGCAAACGCTGCGCCATGCGCGAGAAGCGAAATCAGGAAGGTATAGGGCTGCCGATTTGGCTCTGTTTGCGCCGAGAAGAGCGATATCGTGGAGGAAGACCTCATGACCCGTTGAATCTCCTCCCTCGCGCCGCCTGAAGCCCTATTGCCGTGGTGGTTGCCATGGAGTCATCCCCAGTTTGCACGAAAACCGGGAACGGCCTGTTCGCCTCCCTTCAGAATACGATTATAACCTCTTCGCAAATGATTCGGCGTATTGCTATGGCCGATAACTGTCTTGATACCTCCTGTCGATGCAACGGCTCTTCAGCCTGTTTTCATGAGGACCCGGAGGAATAGACTGAACACGCGTTTGAACTTGTTTGTCAAACTACCCACGGGACTCCCGTTTTGGAGTAGAATCTGAATTGGTTTCCTTGGGCGCTGCAATTGCCACAAAAGGACAGAAAGGCGAAGCTGGCAGGGTAGCCAGTTCAAACAGGCTTCCAAATGAACCGTAGACTACTCACGATTCTCCTCGTCGCATTTTTCATTGCCGCCGTAATGACCTACGTTGTCTATCGCCTGGTTGGCAGCCGAATATCCCAGGGGCGGCCGACGGCCACGACCAACGTGCTTGCGGCTAAAACGGACATCAAACTCGGGACCGTTCTCGCCGATGCCGATCTGACGACCATCGGGATCGCGGGAGCGCCGCCGATTGGCGCGATTCTCGAAAAAGAGAAGGCCAATACCATTGGGCGAGGCGTCATCTCGGACCTCTATGCGGGTGAGCCGATTATCGAGAGTCGTCTGGCCGCGCCCGGCTCCGGCGGGGGATTGGCTCCGAAAATACCTTTGGGCATGAGAGCGTGCGCGGTCAAGGTCGATGAGGTGGTAGGCGTCTCCGGCTTCGTCACCCCCGGCATGCATGTGGACGTTGTGATCACCGGCGTGCCCCCCGGCGTCCAAAACCCTGCCGATGGCAGCCAATCGAGAACACTGCTTCAGAACATCGAAGTTCTCTCGGCGGGCACGGATATTCAAAAGGACAAGGAAGGCAAAGCCAAGCCGGTGCAGGTAGTCAACTTGCTGGTGACCCCGGAGCAGGCCGAGTCGCTGAGCCTGGCAAGCACGCAGGCAACGATCCGGCTGGTTTTGCGCAATCCTCTCGATACCAAGATAGCCCCGGTTATGGGCACCGACTCGGCCAACCTCTTTGCCGGACCCAATGACGCTAAGCCAAAACCGCAACATGTCGTTATCAGGAAGAGCGCCCCGGCCGCTCCCCCGGCTTTTTCCATCGAGGTGCTGAACGGCAAGCAACAGACTCAAGAAAAATTTGCTCCTCCCGAGGGACATCAGTGAGAGCGAAGACTGGCATCACCATCGCATGTTTCAGCGCATTCTCTTTACTCCTCTGCGCAGCTGCGCGCCCGCAGGGTGAAACCACGCCGTCTCCTTCTCAACCCGAACCGCCGGCTGCGCAGTCCGCCGCCTCCACTCAGGACTCGGCGAACGATCTCTCTGTGGCTGTAGGCAAGTCGGTGCTGGTCGACACCGCATGGCCGATCAAGCGGATCGCCAATAACATGTCCGACATCGCCGATGTTCATCCGACCAGTCCCACCGAGATCATGGTTCAGGGCAAGATGCCGGGAGAAACCAGTATGATTGTCTGGGACACGCACGGCGGCCGGCAGTTCTTCAATGTGTCGGTGCGCGCCAGCTTGGCTGGCTTGAACGACAGCATGGATGCGATGCGCCGCGAGCTGAGAGCGGAGCTTCCCGGCCAGTCCGTCAAAGCCACGATCGACAACGGGGTCGTCTTCTTGCGCGGAACAGTGAAGGATCTCGACAGCGCGGATCGCGCAGTCAAGATCGCTTCGGTTGACGGGAAAGTCGTCAATCTTCTCAACGTCGATGTGCCTCCAAGCGACCCTCAGATTCTCCTCAAAGTGCGCTTCATCAGCGTCGACCGGAACAAGCAGACACAGTTCGGCATCAACCTTTTCAGCCTTGGGCTGGGCAATACGATCGGCGGAATTACGACAGGGCAGTTCTCGCCGCCAACGATAACCGCTCCAACCGGCGGATCGAGCATTACACAGAATGGCGTCACGACCGTCCTTCCGCCATCGCCCGCTACCGCGACCTTTTCGAACGAGTTGAACCTCATGGCCCTGGGTCCGGGCGGCCTGCCAATGGGCATGAGCATCCAAGCCCTCGAGACCAAGGGCGTGGTGGAAGTTTTGGCCGAGCCGAACATCGTGGCGGCCAACGGCAAAGAGGCCAGCTTTCTGGCCGGCGGCGAATTTCCTTATCCCGTCGTTCAAGCCGGGGCGGGCGGCGCTGGCGCGGCGGTTACGATTCAGTTCAAGCAGTATGGAGTTCGTTTGAACTTCATCCCCACCATCACGCCCCGCGGAACGATCCGCCTGCAGGTGGCCCCGGAAGTCAGCGCGCTTGACTTTACCGATGCCGTCGTGATTTCCGGATTCGAAGTCCCCGCCATTACTACCAGGAAGATTAAGACCGAGGTCGAGTTGGCCGACGGTCAAAGCTTCGTCCTCGGTGGACTGCTGGATAACCGCGAGACCGATGCCTTCTCGAAGGTTCCCTTCCTGGGAGACATTCCCATTCTCGGCAAATTCTTCCAGTCGTCGTCGAAGAATCGGACCAACACAGAACTGATCGTGCTGGTGACGCCGGAGATCGTGGCTCCCATTGCGGTTGGAGAGACGCTGCCGACACTGAAGTTTCCTGCAAAGTTTTTGCCTCCCAACTCCGGCATACCTATGAATAATCCGGATGCCAAGAATGCTGCCAATACGCCGCCTCCCGCGCCTCCAACGCTGCCCGTCGAAAAGCTGATTGAGAGCATGAGGCCGGAGCCACCCTTGGTGATCGAGGGCGCAGTCGGAGGCTTTGGCGCCGCATCGACCAGCACAACCTCTACTACCGGACCAGCACCCGCGCCTCAATCTCAATAAGGAGGTTGCCGGCTGCCCCTCCAGGCAGCCGGCGGTCTTGCGGAAGGGCCGCCTGAAGCGCGATGATCGTCAGACCAGAGTATCTGAGACAACCGGATGAATCCGTTCAGATGGATCGTGTCGGGACTGCGGGATCGTTTCACTTCGCGCCGCCCGTCCCCCACGGATATTCGTCTACAGCTCTCAAACCTGACGCGCAATACTATGCTCGCCACCTGCCTGGAAGTTGCCAGCAGCGGTTCAAAGCGCAATAAGGGTCTGCTCGGGCGCCTGTCTCTCGCTAAAGGGGATGGGCTGTGGATCATCCCCTGCGAGGCCGTCCACACCTTTTGGATGAGATTCTCGATTGACCTTATTTATCTGGATCGCAAGAATCGCATCAGGAAGCTCGTGAGCGAGGTGCCACCGTGGAGGCTGTCGGCTTGTCTCCCGGCACACTCGGTTGTGGAACTGCCCGCCGGCACAATCCGCAATACCCAGACACAGATCGGAGATACGCTTGAACTCTCGGATGCTTCTTCTCCATGCGGCCCATTTTCTTCCCAGGGGGGAATTTAAGTCTTTGGCAACCGAATTCCGTCGCCCCGCATGGCGGTGAATTCCGGTATGCGCCACGCCGGCAAGGCTGTATGAATTGGAACGGTGAGCAGACAGAACGGCTTTGCTCACCGAAATATTTCCCCCTCGCCGTGCAGATGCCCTGTTCCTCTTCCTGAAGGCAAGACTTATATGAATACATTTTCAGCGCATTCCCTGCTCGGCGCCTCAGCATGGGCCTCAAGGCTTACCAGGCCCCTTCCCTGCTGGGCATGTTGCAAAGAAATACCATACGAGCCACGCGGGCGCTGACCAATACGTCCAAAGAGCCATCGCCGCAGGATGTGAGATGCTGCGGAAAAGGGCGCCTTCGACCAAGGCGCTCAAGAAGGCAAGAGCTACCAAGAGGCCCCGGAATCGCGTCTGAAACGCGGCTTGCAGCAGGGCCGGGATCGCCAGGCCTTGATCGTAAATCCAGGAATAGGGCGCCGCTAGGATTGAAACGAGCATCACAGGGCTTCCATCTTTCAACCAATCCCAGGTCTGGCGGCGATGCCAGAAATAGCCCAGCGCCCAGGCGGAGCCCAAGACAGCCGGCAGGTATTGAAGCCAAATCGAATTTGGGCTGATCCAATAGCGCAGCAGATAGCTCAGGCAGGGAATGTATTCTCTATCTATGCCAGACGTGCGCATCATCTGCGAGTATTGTGCCCATGCCAGGGGGTCGATGAGAAACGCGATTGCACTGCTGGCGGCCAAGGCTGCCGCCGCGCCGGCCAGAAGCTTATAGCTCCTTGAAACCAGCACCCATGCCAATACCGCCGCGCCGAAGGGCAGGAAGAGTTGAGGCTTCAGCGCGCAAAGCCAGAGAGAGATTCCAGCCCAAAAGGGGTTTGTGCGATGCAGGCGCAAAAAAAGGACTAACCCGAGCAGCGCGAAAAGCGAGGTTTGTCCATAGATCAGGCAGACCAGCGCCGGTCCGAAGGAATAGCCCAGCAAGTACCGGCGATTCGGGGGCCGGCCGTGCATAATCCAGAGCATGTGGACCGAAACCACCAGGCACGCGAGCAGGAGCAATAGCCACAGCGGCCACCCAACCCGCGGGCTGAGGAACCCAAATGGAAACACAAGCGGAAGCGTCCAGGGGGGGTTCCGCATTAAGCCAGCGTTATAAGCGGCCGGAAGGCCCACAGAGCGCTCAATCCGCGGGATGGCATCCAGATCGTAGGGATTGGAATGATGGGCGAGCTGCTGAGCGGTGGCCCAATAGATGATGTAATCGCGAGTGACTGGTGCGACTGGCGATACCAGCACAAAGCAGACTATCCCGGCCGTAAACCCAAACGCCAAGCCACAAACGGTTACAAACGGCAATGTTACTGCAGCGCGAAGAATCTTGCGTTGCGTGAGCGGTTTTCCGTTCGTCGTCATATTCTGCGCCAGAATTCCAGGAATCCGATGCGGTTGTGCGCGGGCCGTCCCATCGCACGATCATCGAGAACCGCTATCTTATTGCATAGGGGAGATACGTTTTGCTTGCCATGGAGGCTATTCTACTTCTTCCTCGGCATCGGATGCTTGCACGGGCTCAAGTTTTTGCGATGGGTACGGCCGTCCCGGCGTTTCCCATTCCGGCCAGCGGATCCTGATTGTGTCCTCATGAAATGAGCCGAGCCGCTCGAGCATCTTCGCAAATAGTGTGAACCTTATGCGTCATCCTGGGGCGTCGCTCGTTGCTGGTCGCGCCTGCCTCCGGCCATGAATTCGGTCTACAGCATTCCCGGAAAGGCTGTAATCTCGAATTCAGGAGATCGGCATCTGCTCGGCGGTACCTTAGTTTCAGATCCGTTCCTAAAGCTGTTTGCCGCATATGCGCCCTCCCGCACACACGTCCGTACAAGTCTGTCGCAGTCCGGTTACTACACTTTAGTGTCTGTATACAAGGCCGGGCGGCACGATTGGAGGTGTATACAATTGTTTACACTCATATGCGAAAGTTCCTTTCCTTGAATTTTTCATCTTGTTGATTTATATAGATAATAGCCAGACATCATGGATGGCAAGCAACATGCTATATGGAGGGTGCCCCGGCCGAGGCTGGGAAAATCACCCTACGGAGAGGACACACAATGAACACCATGCTTCTCAAGCTGTACGTGAAGTTCCAGGATCTGGCGAACCGCGAAGAAGGCCAGGATCTGGTTGAATATGCATTGCTCGTTGCCCTGATTGCCCTTGGCGCCACCGCCAGCATGAAGGTTTTGGCCGGAGCTATCAGCACCGAGTTCACAACTATCAGCACCACGTTTGCCGGCGCTCTCTAACCGCTGTCAACGCACCACACCCGTTAGGGCAGCCAGACCCAGTTCCTTGGCAGGAGAGATGCGCACGCCATACCTGGCGTAGAGACGCACTCTCTCCTGCGAAGGCGGCATCTGATCCGGCTCACAATGAGGCAGCAGTATGCGGCGTGGATATGAAAGGCTCTCCTTCAGATTGCGTTGGCTGATGAAGCGGGAGGATGGCCAGGATATCGTTGAGTATGCCTTCCTCGTTGCTCTGATTGCAGCCGTCGCAACAGCCGCATCGCAGAGTTTGGCAGTCGTTCTAACGACCGAGTTGGGCAATATCGCAACGAAGTTCAACAGCGTTGTCTAACTGAACGATGCAACCCAAGGTCCAGGCGCCAAATTCATCGCCTTTGCTACTTTGCGGGAGAGGATACGTTGAGCGATTCAATTGCCAATGTGTCCTCTCCCTCTTCTTTGCACCGGCGCTTTGGAATAGCATAGATGCTCCACTCGGCGGGAAATCCCGCACTGGACCGGCCGATGACGCGGCCTGGCAAGTTCGCGCGTCTTCGTCGCGCTCTTTGTGCATTGCGGCATAGAATAGAATCGATATGCTTCTGACGACTGCTCCAGAGAGCGGCCCTTCGTTGATGGTGATCGAGGCCGGCCTTGCCGCGATTGTGTTCGCGGCGTCGTTCGCATGGCCTAGGCTTGGCTCTATCTGGTTTTCGGGAATCGAACGGGGCTTTGGCCGGCTGGCGCGTAGAAAGGGGTTGGCGGTTGCAGTCGTTGGTCTCACGGCGCTTCTGCTGCGCCTTGCCATTCTTCCTCTCGTTCCCATTCCCTATCCATTTTCCACCGATGATTTCAGTTTCCTGCTTGCGGCCGATACCTTCGCGCACGGACGGCTGACTAACCCGACCCCGGCCATGTGGACGCATTTTGAAAGCATCCACATCACCATGCAGCCGACCTATATGTCCATGTACTTTCCCGCGCAGGGGCTGGTCATGGCGGCGGGCAAGCTGCTCTTCGGACAACCCTGGTTCGGCATTCTGATAAGTTGCGCCTTGATGTGCGCTGCTATTTGCTGGATGTTGCAGGCATGGCTTCCTCCCGCGTGGGCATTGCTTGGGGGAGTTCTCGCCATCCTGCGCCTCGGCCTCTTCAGCTACTGGATCAATACATACTCGGGCGGCGGCGCCATTGCGGCGCTTGGCGGCGCGCTGGTCCTAGGCGCGCTGCCCCGGTTGCTAAAGACAGCTCGCTTTCGCTATGGGATGCTGATGGCGGTGGGTATTGTTCTTCTTGCCGGCACTCGCCCCTACGAGGGCCTACTGGTCTGCCTGCCTGTTTTGGCCGTTCTTGGCCGTTGGATGTTTTTTGAAAAGAACCGGCCGAGCACTGCCGTATTGATGCGCCGCGCCGCGCTTCCGCTGGCATTGATTCTGGCTGCTGGCGCGTGGATGGCCTACTACGATTACCGCGCTTTCGGCAGTCCGTTTATTCCGCCCTATGCCATCGCGCGCAGCACCTATGCAGTAGCACCCTACTATATTTGGCAGCAGGTTCATCCTATGCCAGGTTATAGGCACGAAGAAATGCGGCGCTTCTATGCCGGAAGCGAGCTTGCGGGCGCAATGGAACTGCATAACTTGTCTGGCTTTCTCACTGAAATTCTAAAGAGAATAGGGGCAAGCCTGGCTTTCTTTGCAGGCTTCGCCTTGCTTTCTCCTCTCATGATGTTGCGGCGCGTGTTGCTGGATCGGCGAATCCGCTTTTTGGTTCTCTGCCTGCCTGTGTGGACGGTTGGCATGATGATTGGCGTATTTCTTGTCCCGCACTATCTTGCGCCGTTCACTGCCGCATTCTATGTCATCGGGCTGCAAGCCATGCGCCACCTAAGTTTTTTGAAATCGGGAGGTTGGCCTGCCGGCAGGACCATGGCGCGCCTCACCGTGACACTCTGCCTTCTCATGGCTGGGTTGAGGCTATATGCCGAACCTCTCCATCTCACTCCTCGCCAGTGGCCATTGGGCGCATGGCTTTGCTGGTGGTGGGGCCCAGGACATTTCGGCGCGGACCGGGCGCGGATCGAGGCGGAAATGGAACAACTCCCCGGCAAGCAACTTATCCTTGTGCGATATACATCCAAGCACGAACCGATGGATGAGTGGGTTTACAATGCCGCGGACATCGATGGCTCCAAGGTTATCTGGGCGCGAGAGATGGATGCGGCAAACAATGTGGACCTGATTCGCTATTACAAGGACAGGCAGGTCTGGCTGGTAGAGCCGGATATGCAATCGGAGAAAGTGTCCCCATATCCCATGCCGGAAAGCGGAACGGCATCGCCGACCAAGGTGGCGAAATGAATACTGCTGCCGCTCCTGAGACAATCGATGCGACAACACGGGGGGGGGCCGCTCCGTGGAGGAGCTATCTTCTCTTTACGCTGTGCGCCAGCTTGTACCTGCTGCCGTTCATGCGGATTCTCCAGTTGGGCGGAGATGAAGGGACAATCGTCTATGGTGCGGTGAGGATCGTTCACGGGCAGGTTTTCGCTCGCGATTTCTTTGAGGTGATGGGTCCAGGCTCGTTCTATTGGCTGGCGGCTTTCTATAAGCTATTCGGCGTGACGTTTCTGGCTGCGCGGATAAGCCTATTTCTCGCATCGCTGGGAACCGGCTTATTAATGTACTTCCTGTCGCGCCGCATACTCGAACGATACCGGATACTTCCGTGTTTGATTCTTGCGAGCACCTATTTTGGCCCAGTATGGCCTGGCAGCAGCCATCATGTGGACAGCAATTTCCTGGCATTGTTGTCCGTCGCCTGTGTGGTCCTGTGGAAGGACCGGAAGAAGAACATTCTATTGTTAGCCGCAGGCGTCCTGGCCGGAATCTCTACGTTCTTTCTTCAACCCAAAGGACTGCTGCTGCTACTCGCGATACTTCTATGGCTATGGGTACAGCATCGAAGACGGGTGGCGCCCATAGCGGCGCTGTGCTTGGTCGCAGTGGGTTTTCTTGGCGCGGCGACGCTGGCGCTGGCATATTTCTGGAGTCAGGGAGCGCTCAGCAGCCTGGTCTATGCAAACGTCGTGTGGCCGTTCCACCACTACGAACGAGTTAATGCGGTGCCCTATGCGCAGGGCATTATCCCATGGTACTTGGAGCCTTGGCTGGCGGGAAATGGCGGCTTGAACTGGCGCGTTGGGATAGTTGCAATTTTGGTTCAGCCATTTATCTTTGTCGCGGCCCTTCCCATATTCTTGTTGATCCTTGGCTTCCGGCGCGGGTGGAAGATTGCGACGCCCGAGATTCTGCTTTACTCGCTCTGCGGATGCGCTCTGTGGACATCGGAACTCCATCGAAAA
>JBEKPI010000042.1:0-24600 GCA_049520855.1 Occallatibacter sp. | reverse complement strand
ACGCCGCCGAATGGTTCCTACGTGGACGTCTGCTCATCGGTTCTCCTCTTCTCAGCCATCTTAGGCTGTCAAAGAACAGAACCTCCACTTAAACCACTGTCCGAATTTGATGAACCAGCTCTGTCGTTGCCTGCCGTGTTTTCATCCTTTTTGTCCTTGGCTGCGACGATTGTCCGGCTGTGAGAGCACTGCCCCTCTAGTTTCTCCTGAAACTCCAGGTTCGCGTGGAGGATCACGTCTTCCCACTCCTCTCTGGAGTAGCCCAGATCATAATAGGATCCAGGATCCAGATCGACCCAGCCGACAAAAATGCGGTTCATGCCCGCCATGGGCAGTGGTTCTTTCTTGCCGCCCGCCGCCAGCGAAGCCGGGAGCGCCAGGCACAGCAGGAATAGAGCAGCGGAGATTGCAAACCGCTTCACGTGAGATACTCCTTGCGGCGCAATGGCGAAGTGCGGCGCCTATCGATTGCGCATGTTATTCCCGCAGTCCCACTGCGATTGGTTCAATAAATTCTCTCAATTTCAGGGACGCGTAAGCGCGCTGTCCCATCCTAGCGGCAAAAAAACTGGAACGCCGCAAGGATGAGGCACCCGCGCGCTTACGCGAACCTTGAAAATGCTCGAGCCAAGGGCATCCGCAATTGCTATTTCTTCTGCCCCGTAATCAGCAACTGCAGTTTCTCATTCACCTCGTCCAGATCCTTTGCCAGACAGCCCTTCAGGGTGCAGAAATGCCCATTCAGCTTCATATTGGGAATCGATGCAATCTCTGTGCCGGTCTTCAGGTCGATGAGCTGCACGGAGATGTGAAGGCGATAACCGTGATCGACCGAGACATCGACAAATTTGACGTAGAGGTCGTTTCCTGCCGTGTTTACGTCGTCCTTGTTCTTGGCCAGGACAACCGTGCGGCCAGTCATCTTTGTCTGGAAGTACTCCTGAAATCCGGCGTTTTCCTTCGCAATTACCGCTTCCCAGTCCTCTTTCGTTTCATACCCCAGGTCTTTGTACGATCCAGAACCAAGATCGACCCAGCCTAGAAAGATGTGATTCATGTTGCTCATGTCGGCGGCGGGTTGTTTGTCGCGCGCCCCAAGGGAGGCCGGAAGCGCCAAGCAGAAAAGCAGGAAAGCTGCGATGATTGTGACTCGTTTCACGTGTGTTCTCCTTTTCTTGTTTCTGGTCTGGGTCGGCGGTTCTTAGTCGCCTATCCGATGATTTGCAATTTGCCATCGACAAACTTCAAAAGCACTGGGAAGCCTGTGCTGCCCAGATCCTCAATCTTGCCCCGGCGATTGATTGCCTGGCCTTTATCCTGGCGTGGATGCCATATTTCCGCGTGAACCCCATTCGTATCATCGGTCGCAATGTCGAGTGGAGTACCCACAACGTCATACGCCTGTTCCTTGGTCATGCCCACAACCAGCCGGTGGTCTGCAATCGCATTGCGCACCTCAACGGGCCATTCAGGATGTTCGTCCTGGAGCGGAACCTTGGAAAGAGTCTGGTTGAATGCCTTGGTAAAGTCGTCGATGGATTTGATCTGAACGAAATTGATCGTAACCTCGTAATTGATGGGCTTGAATCCCTCTAGCATCAGATGGACCTCATCGCCATTGAGTGTCAACGTTCCAGCGTGAACGGGGTAATTTGGATAAAACACATAATCAACCCTCTCCCGCTTAGCGAATTTCGAGGTTGACGTCATCTCCTTGCTATTCATCTGCTGGCCGAGCAGGCGCGCAGCGTCATGGCTTGTGGGAGAGACCTCAAGCAGAGGCGCCGAGCCGACTCCCCAATTCCCGACTTCCGATCTAAGAGGAACATCAAGCCGCAGATACAACGTCCCGGCAATCATGCCCTTGGCGGTTTGCTCATCCAGTTTGGACAACTGCGCGCGGAGCAGCAGCGGCAGACAAAGCAAGAGCAGGAGCAATGCTCCAGCTTGCCGACGTACAGACTTGCTCATCATGAATACCAGCCCTCCACCTTTCAATTGACGAATCAAGAATCCGGATACTCAGAACGCATTGAAATTTGTTTTTTGAACGTGGACGAATTATAGCCCACGCGGGCCTTGCCTGAGCAGTGACAGACGCGAGAAAATCGCAAGTCATTCATTGTAAAGAAGAAAACACGTGAGGGTAGCGTCAGATCAGTCCGCCATCGACCGCGATGATTTGCCCGGTGATGTAACTTGCCTGCGCCGAGGCCAGGAAGACGACCAGCGGCGCAATCTCCTCCGGCTTGCCAAAGCGCCCCAGCGGAATTTCGGCGAGCAGCCGCTTCTCTTGCTTCTCGATGTACTTGGCTGACATGGGGCTGGGCACCACGCCGGGGCAGACGGCGTTGACGCGAATATTGAAGCGGCCCACCTCGCGCGCCAGCGACTTGGTGAATGCAATCATTCCGCCCTTGGAGGCGGCGTAGTTGCACTGGCCGGCCTGGCCGCGCACGCCGCTGGGCGAGACGATATTGCAGATGCTTCCGCCCCCGCTGCGCATCATGCCCATCACAGCCAGCCGCGAACAGAGATAGGTCGCGCGCAGATTGGTGTCGATAACCTGGTCCCACTGCTCTTCCGACATGAAGGCCAGCAGCGCATCGCGGTTGATGCCCGCATTGTTGACCAGGCAGTCGATGGGGCCGAAGCGCTTCTCGATTTGCTCAAAGAGCGCGGCCGCCTCCGGCTGGCTGGCGAGATCGGCCGCGATAGCCAGCGCTTCTCCGCCGGCGGCGACGATGCTCTCCACCACGCGGCCGGCGGCCTCCTGGCCGCGATGATAGTGAACCGCCACGCGAAACCCCGCTTGCGCCAAGGCCTGCGCCATGGCCGCGCCCAGCGTTCCCGATGCGCCGGTTACCAGCGCCGTCTTTTTGTCAGTCGTCATCGGCGCGCCTATTTGAACGGCTTGAAGACCATAATCATCATGCCCCAGCGGGAGTTATAGCGCGGAATATTTCCGTCCAATGCGTAGGAGACGGTGCCCTGGATCAGCGTACCCTTGGGACCGGCCAGGTTGAAGTTGGTCTCCACGCCGTCGAATTTCTTGAAGTGGCTGGACTCGTCCAGGTTGCGCGCCCGCGCATAGCTGTACAGGCCCTCGACTTTCACCATGTCCATCACGTTGAAGCCGTAATGGACGCTGCTCATGGCGATGGCGTCGAAGGAATCCGTGCCGCCGGGAATGCCGTGAATGCGCGGACTGGAGAAGAAGGATGGGAAGTAGCGGGAGTAGCGGTCCAACTGGTCTCCGCCAAAGTAGGCCAGATCCCATCCTCCTTTGGTGAATTTGCGGATGTAGTAATCCTTGTTGAGATCGGCGTCGTAGAGGGTGTAGGCGCCCTGCGGCGGCTGAGAGGCAGGAGGACATCCGATGATCGCGGGCGAAGCGGGACATCCGAACTGTCTCCAACCGATGCGTTCGCCTCGCGTGCCGTCCGCGGTGAAGATGTAGCCCTTTTCGGTAAGCCGAAGCTGTAGGCCTGGCAGCAGCGCCACGCCGTTGCGCGGCGGCTCATAGTGGCCGGATGTGTCGCTGGTCCGGCGATAAATGTCATAGGCAAGATAAGTGAATGCCGTTGCGCTGAAGTGATTGCTGGCTTGCCAGGAGGCGCGGGCTCCCAGGGTCTGCTCCCAGGACCAGACTTCCTCGGCGGTATTTTCAACATTGCCGTTGTAGACGCGGTTGTCGCCCGGCAGGGCGGAAAGAGCCAAATCCGCCGCCAGACGGTACTTGGTCCGGTACTGTTTTGAGAGATCGGTCACCAGTATGGGGCCGGCAAAAAAAGTGGAGAGCTGCGCGCCGCTGTGCCGGAAGTCGAAGTCGGCCATGCTGATGCCGGCAATGGGAATGGGAAAATTGAAGGTTCCCGCGTACATGGCGCCGCCCACCAGCGAGAGGATGCGCTTGTCGCTGGTTTGCTGCAAGACGCGCTCCCCTTTGACGATCTTCAGCCGCATAGCGCGGCGTATTGATGGCGTAGCCGGAGAACTTCAAGGTTCTCTGGAGTTGGAAATCTCGTCCCGCGGCATTGAGCGTCTGCTGCGCCGAGACGGAGCTGGGCAGGTTGAACGGATTGCCTTGACTGTCATTGACCAGAGCGAAGTTCTGAGTCTCGACATTGACCACAACGTTACTCTTGGCGCCGTGCTGGCTCAGCGTCTGCCGCACCTCGCGGAAGCTGATGCCGTCGATCCATATCTTGCCGCTGTAAAGCGTTTCATCTTGCGTCTTCGGTTCCACGCCCACCACATAGCACTGGGCGCCGTCAATCTGTTCCGTGCCCAGTAGCTTGTACGAGTAGCGCTCGTTCAGCGTCAATTCCAGCGGCTGGGCGAGAACCTTCTCCGGTTCCAGCTGGGGCAGGGGAAACTCGTGCTTGTTGCTGAATTTGACGCCGTTGACGTAAAACTCGGTCTGCTCGAATTCCATCTTGCCGCCGCGCTCAAAGAACTGCTTGAGCCGCATGGAGATGTCAAAGGCCTGGGCCACATTGGTGCTCTCAAAGTGCAGGTTCATGAAGCTGGATGCCTGGTAGTTGTCCAGCCTGCGTTTTTGGGCCTCGCGATATTGCTGCCAGCGGGCAATGATTTCATCGACGCTGAGGTCGATTCCACCCTTGACCTCGACCTGGTTGTATACCGTGGTGTCGCTGTCGCTCTTCTTGTGAAGGGCAACGAGTACGAATTGGCTGCCGCAAGCGCAGGTCGCGGTCAAGCCCGCGGCGCTCTGCACGGCTTCACTCGCCGGGATGCGGTTTCCGGTTTCCGCGTCAAACCATTGAAGATCGTATTGCGCCTTGGCCGTGCCCTGCAAGGTTACCGTTCGCGGATGATCGGGAAGGCCATGAACCGGCGCCAGCACGACCATGTCTCCAGATTGCCCGCTGCCGAACCAGCCGGTGCCCTCGCTCTGGGCTCCGTCCACCGTGAGCGTGAACGGCAGCTCCTTTTCATTCAGGCGAAGAAGGCTGGCGGGAAGGGAATGAGCCAGGAAGTTATCGGTCGCACACAGCCGATTGGCCGCGTCGGCATCGGGCGGCGTGGACCAAAGCATTTCGACCGTCGAGCCGGAGGCATTGAGCGCCGCGGAGAGATACGATGCCGTCGAGGCAGAGCCGCTCTCCAGTTTCAGGATGAGGGGCTTATTGAGCGCGTTTCCGGCAATCCAGCCGGCCTCCGAGCGCCACCCCGGCGCGTCGGTCGTGCCCAGCAGATCGGAATAGAGCGCAAGCCGCTTGACGGTGTCGCCGAATTGGCCGATGAAGCCTGCGGGAAAGACAAACGCCAGCCGCAAGGCGGGGTTGGCCGACTTGGCCTGGACCCCCAAACGCAGCAGCGCAAAGACAAGAGGATCGGGGACGATTGATTGCGGGCTGAGTTCAACAATCACGCCGCGCACAGCGGGAGAGGATAGAGGCGCCTGCTTCAGAAAGCCGTCAACCTGCTCGGTAATCTGCTTTTCGGTTTCTTTGCCGGAGATCGCTTCGGAAGCAACGGCCAGATGCAGCCAGACTTGCGAACTCGCCGGCAGATTCTGAACGGCCTGAGCCTGTTGTGCGAATTGCCGGCTGGAGTCGCCCTCGGCGCCGAACTGAAAAACCACTTTCGGCAGCACGATGGGCGAGTCCTCGCCGCATTGGTTGGCCGCCTTCAGGCTCGCGTCCAGACTTTGACCGCTTCCCGTTGCGGGAATCGAGACCGCATCCCGTGGAAGATCGGCTTGCGCCCTCGCAGTTGCCAGGCCACAAGCGAAAAAAAGCAGCAGAAAGGCGACACTTTGCAAGCCTGAACTTCTTAAGAAGTCAAGCGCTGGGGCGAAAAGCGGCTTACTCATCATCGTTTGGGACCACCGGCCCAGGGAGGCAGTTGAAAAGCTGGAGCCGTTCGCCCATTGCCGGAGAGTCGAACCGCACGTACTCGAAGGCCCAGCACAAACCGGAGAGCCGCTCTAGCCGGCCCGCATCTACAACGCGCCGGCCTGCGCGGCGTTAAGAGAATCGCCATCATGCGGAACTTTGTCGGCGATGCGCGTCAATTCTTCGCTATCGCGGAGCCGAGCTCCGGCATTGTAACTGCAGAATGGAATGAGCTGCCCATCTGTGGTGACATACTGAATGATGCATCGGCTGAGACGCCGCAAATTGTAACTGTGCGCATCCATGAAGTGCATGCCCGCCACGAAGATGCCGTTGAAGCCGCGCTGTGCCCATCCTTCGGATCGGCCCTCATGCTTGTCTTCCCACGAGTCGAGGCTGCGCAACAGGCGCGGGAAGGTAAGTCCGGGAGGAGTCTTGCCCGGATTGAGGCATTTCGACAAGCTGCCAAACTGGCGAATCTTTGATATCTGGCGCTCGATCAGCCCTTGCTCGGCGTACGGCTTAATGTCCGCCATGCCGCGCAGGAAGCGATCTAGATCGAAAAAGCTGCTCAGGCAGAACGGCTTGTTGTTATCGTCCACGTAGAAAAATGTTCCGATGGAACAATGTGCGTCGCTGAGCGGCGGATGCGTCTTCTCGTTGCGGACGCGCTCGATGGCGCGGCTGAGCAACGAGATGGAGTTGAGCGGAAACCAATCGTGGGGAAAGCGGGTCAATCCGGTCTGTTCGCCAAATGCGCGGGCCATGGCGGCCAGGTTGAAAGGCTCGGCACCGCTATTCGTCACCGCGATGCGGCCAACATCCGCACAAGGCTGAATGCTGATGCCGGTGACGAATTTGTTGTGTTCCAGTGCGAACTGAAAGATCGGTCCCAGTTGGTCGGCGTTGACCGAACTCATGATGGTCGGCACCAGCACAAGCCGCATATTCGTCTGCTCGATCGAGCGCACGGCGGCGATCTTCTTGTCCAGCAGCCGCTGGCCGCGCATCTTCAGATAGACGTCGTCGTTCATGCCGTCGAATTGCAAATAAATCGTGTGCAGGCCCGACTCCTCGCAGAGCTTTGCATAGTCGGGATCCACGAAGCGGCTGCCGTTGGTGGCCACCTGCAGGTGGGTGAAGCCAAGATCGCGGGCGGTGCGGAGAATCTTGGGAAAATCGGGGTGCAGCGTTGGCTCTCCGCCGGAGAATTGCACGGTGCGGCAGGGCACGGGCCGGTTCAGTAGCGCCTTGAGCATCTTGACCACTACTTCCATCTCCAGAATGTAGTGGCTGCCTTCGCCCTTGGCTTCGGCAAAGCATACGGGGCACTTGAAATTGCAGCGGTTGGTGAGGTCGATGACAGCCAGGCACGGCTCGTTCTGGCTTCCCATCTCGGTGGAGCAGCAGCTTCGAGCGGTGGTCGTCAGTGCCGCGTCGTACTCGGGAAAGATCAGCTTGTTCCACTCTTCCAGCCTGCGGTAGAGAGCGGTGTCGGAAAAGATCAGATCCTCGCTGGCCGTGTGACAAGGACACTTCGTGCTCTGGTAAACCTTGCCCCCGCGATCGAAAATTGTCGCAAGGGCCGGCTTGCCGCAGCGAGGGCACAGAGAAGAGACCGTGTCAATTGTCACATCGCTCACGAACGCTTTCAATGGAGGCCTTCCAGGGTTAAGTAACTGTACATTAGAGTCTACACGACGGCGCGCAAGTCATGCGTGAATTTGACGGAGATTGGCGGGGGAATAAACGGAGAAAACGAATCTTCGCGCGCAATCGCGTGCTATGCAGTCTGTCCTTCCGCTCTTTCACCCCCAACTAGAGCATTTTCACCGATAGTGTAAGGACGCTCCGTGCCCTATCCATTTCACGTTCTGTGTGAAATGGATGGGAAACCACAAAATCTGCTTCACAGGATCTGTGAAAATGATCTAGGATCGCCGCGGGAATGATCCACAGGCCACCGTCCAAGGTGAGGGCAACGCCCAAGGAAGCGACCAGCCCCGGTCGGCCAGCGGGGGACATTCGTGTCGAAAAAGGGCACGGCCGACGCCATCTGCTGGCGCATCGACATTGCGGCCGTGCCCTTTGGATATAGATCTGCCACCAGCCATCGGCTGGTGGCGGCAAAGCTCATTCCGAAGAGTGTCTTGTGAGCCCGATCGCCGTCAGGGTTCCGCCGATTCCCAGCCAGGCGACTCCTGTCCATTTCCATTCGACCGACACGCAAGTGTTGCCACTGCAGGAAAGGCTGCTGTTGCCATTCTTCATGCCATAGGCCAGCATGGCTCCTCCGGCTGCCATCACCGGAACGCCTATGAATGTCATGATCTTTCCACCCTTGGTCCAATGGCGATGCCTGACTGGCTGAGCCGGCGAACTCGACTGCGCGTCTGCCATTGCGCGCGCATCGGCCAGACTCGGATGCAATGCCGGCACCTGAGTGTAGGAGTTGAATGGTACAGGGTCTTGGGCTAAGCACGGCAGGGATGCGAATAACAATGCCGTTACCACAAAAATGGCGGAAAGACGTTGCATGGAACTCTCCTTTCGAGGTTGAGGGTTAACTGCCACATCGATTGTTTTGCAAATTCCGAAGGATGTTAGCGTGGCCCTCGGCACTTGTCAACGGCTTTTCCCCAATGTAAGGGACTATTCTGTGGAGCGTCGAGTAACACCGACAACTGTCAAGGCAACGCCGGAAGCCGTCAAGACAATGTCTCCGGTCAGCACGAAGGCATCCGAAAAGCAGGAAATGTCATTATGGTTGCAGTGCCTACTCATAGTAGCTCCCGTCAAGGCGCCGCCGGCGGCCATCACGGGAACGCCTATGATTGTCATGATCTTTCCACCCTTGGTCCAATGACGGTGCCTGACTGGCTGAGCCGGCGAACTCGACTGTGCGGCTTGCATCGCGCGCGCATCGGCCAGGCTTGGATGCAATGCCGCCATCTGCGTGTAGGAGTTGAGTGGTACAGGGCCTTGGGCTGAGCATGACAGAGACGCGAATAACAATGCCGTTACCAAAAAAATGGCTGAAAGACGCAGCACCGGACTCTCCTTTCGAGGTTGAGGGTTAACTGCCACATCGATTGTTTTGCAAATTACAAGGGATGTTAGCGTGGTCCTCCTCCTTTGTCAACGATCACTTGGCGATCGATGTGAAGACTGTTCTTCCGCGTATGATTCTTTGCGAAACTGAAATGGGTTCCGAAGGACGGGGCTGAGGCGCCAGACTCATCCGCAATTCAAGCAATGACAAGCACACTGGGCTCGTTCTTGGACAACAGGCAGGCAGCGGGAGCGCAAGCTGCGGTCTTCCTTCTCCACATCCGCCGTTCATGTCATCGCACGTGCATTTTCGGCTATTCTGCGCAAGATACCGTGCCATATTTGTCCGATTCCTTCTTCCCTCCGCCGCCGGTCAAGATCACGGCGGGAATCAGCCACAGGCCGCCGGCCAGGGTGAGGGCAACGCCCAGGGAAGTGACCAGCCCCATCTCGGCCAGCGGGGGAAAACTGGCGGCCAGCAGCGCGCCAAAGCCGATGATGGTGGTCAGGTTGGACTGAATCAGCGCCGCGCCGGAGGCCTTGGCAACATCGAGAATGTTGTTGGACGGGCTTTCCAGATAACGGCGCACCAGATGAATCCCGTTGTCAATGCCGATGCCGATGATCAGCGGGATCGCCGTGACGGACATGAAGCTGAAGGGATGTCCCATGAGCCGCAGCAGGCCAAACGTGACAACGATGGCGAAGACGATCGGCATCAGCACCAGCAGAGTGATGCGCCAATTGCGGAAGGTAAGATAGACGATCGACACGATGGCCATGGTGGTCCACACGAGAGCTCGCCGGCTGTCGCGCAGCACCTGGCTTTGCAAGTCGCGATTGATCTTGTCGAAGGAAAACTCCACGAAAGGCCCGTACTGCCGGCGCCAGGAGTCGAGCGCCGCCGGGGGAATCGCCTGATGGGCATTTGCATCGGCGGCATAGAAGGCAATAGCCGCAACGTAACTGCTGTCCCCGGTCTTGCGCAGGCTGTTGTCGAGCAGGCCTGAGGGCAGGAAAGGCGCGGCGGATTCCAGGGTGAGCGGCTCCGCGTTGATTCCCAGTTTGCGCAGTTGCTCCAGGTAGGGCAGGTAAGGCTCGATGCGCAGGCCGTTTTCGCGCAGCGCGTCCTCAAGTGCGCGGGCCGAAACATTCATGTCGATGTGGGCCAGTGCAGCGGACCGCTGCCGCTGTGCCTCGACGGAGGGGAGCAGTTGCGTAGGAGAAAAGACGGATTTGAGAGCCCCGCTCTGCCGGTAGGATTCCAGGCCGGTGGTCAGGTTTTCGGCGCGGCGCAGCACCTCCTCCTCGTTGCCGGCAATCAGCAGCAGCGTGGGGCTGCCCTCAATTCCGAACTTTGCCGAAAGCAGGTTCTGCGCGGCAACCGCCGGGCTGCCGGCATCGCCCATGATGGCAAAGCTGCCGCCCATTTTGATGGTGGGCAGCATCAGGGCGGAGAGTAGAAAAAGAGCGCCTGCAACAGCCACAACCCAGCGGGCGCGCCGGCCAACAAAATTCAGGGATCCGCGCGCCACCGCGGGCAGAAAGCGGAAGGTGATGCCCTGGGGCGCAAAGGTCCGGATGTGGCGATTCCACAACTGCATCAGCGCGGGCACCGTCAGCAGCGTGTGAATCATCATCATGAACATGCCGACGGTGAGGATGAAACCAAACTCGGCCAGCGCTTTGAAACTGGAAGCGGCCAGCGCGGCCGCGGCCGAGGCCGCGGTCAGAATGCAGAGAACGATGCTCACCCCGGTGGTTTCAAAGGTGCGCAGCATGGCCGCGTTGAAGCTGCCGCCCTCAGCCCACTCCTGCGGCGAGCGATTGAAGAAATGGACCACCTGGTCGTCGCCCAGGCCCGCGAGAATGGCGATGAACGACAGGCTGATCAGATTCACCTCGCCGGGATAGAAGCTGGCAATGCCGGTGGTCCAGAGAATGCCCAGGCTGGTAGGCAGCAGCGAAAGCAGCAGCAACGGAACATTGGGATAGACCAGCAGGCACAGCAGCAGGCTGCCGGTGATCGAAACCAGCGATACGCGGCGGATATTCCTCTCGATGAATCTGTGGTCCTGCTCCGCGTACACATACGCCCCGGCGGGAATGGCGCTCACACCGGCGGCGCGCATGGCGGGGTCGGCCTCGACGCTCTGGATGCGCGCATGTGTCCATTGCATGATCTGCTCAGCGAATTTGTAGTCCACCGCCGAGTCGCGTGGCTCGGCGATGATCAGCAGCGCCGTATGATCCCGGCTGAAGAAGCGGTTTCCCGAGCCCCAGGAGAGGTCGAAGCCGGAGAACTGCGAGAAGCCTTCGCCATTGCCAGCCGTCACGCTCATCAGGCCCAGCGGATCGGCGACAAAATAATCCGCGCCCAGAGTGGAAAACGGCGTGACCAGTTCAGTGGCGGCCCGGCGCACGTTTTGATGAATCTGCCTCGGTTCCAGCCGCTCTTCCAGCGCCGCGCTCTGGCTGGGAGAAGCATAGGCGGGAAAGTGCCAGGAAAAGAGCCGAGCCATGTTGAGCAGTTCCTCTTCGCGCAGGCCGCCGCGCTCCTGCTTGAAGAGTCCGCTGGCAGACATCTCGGCGGTGAGCCGGTCGGCCGCCGCTTCCATCGCTTCGCTGCTGTCGGCATCGCCCTTTGGGGCCTGGACCAGCACAAAGAGCTGGTTGCCGTAGCCCAGTTCCTTGCCAATCTGGCTGGCCGCCCGCCATTGCGGATCGCCTTTGCCGAACATGTCGGTCAGTTCGGTGCCGGTTCGCAGGTTATGAATGTTAGCGAAAAGGAACAGGGTCATAGCGAAGACGAGTCCCACCACCAACCCCGGATGGGCGATTACCAGCCGTCCCAGCCCGCGCATAAAGCGAATCATCATGAGGCGCTCTCCGTTGCCGGCCGGCGCGCGAGAAGGAGAATGTGAGCCAGCGGAAGGCGATTGCGGAAGCGGCGCGACTCGACCGCCATGCCTGCTTCTTGCAATGCAGTCCGATATTGCGCGGCGGGGAGGATCATGGGGCGCGCGCCAACCCGCTCGGCGGAGAACAGCAGCCGGTCCAGTCCCAGCGTCAGAGCGCTCCGCACTCCGCGCTCGCGGTCATGCACCCGGAAGATCAGCCGGCCGCCGGGTTCCAGAGCGGCGCAGCAACGCTTCAGCAGCGCCAGTTGTTCCTCGGCAGGCAAATATTGCAGCACATCCAGAATGAGAATCAGGCCGGCCTGGGGCAGCACGAATTCGCGTACATCCCGCACGCTCACCTCCGCGTTGAAGGCGCTCAGAGCCTGTTGAGCTACCCCGATGCGGTGGGCATTTAGATCGCAGCCGATCAGGCGGCGGCCGCAGTCGCCGAAGGCCGCAAAAGCCAGCGCCATGCCGTAGCCGCAGCCCAAGTCCACCACCGTTCCCGACCCCAGATCCTCGGCGGCCAGTAGGGAAAATATCCGGTCCAGGCGCATCTTCCAGCGGACAAAGCCGCGGTCGAATTGCGCGCAATCGGCAAAAGTCCGATTCACGAAGCGAATGTGCTCGCGCAAGCCGCGCTGCGAGGGCGCGGTCCAATACACCAGGGCTGCGGTGACGATGGCCGCCGCGCCGCCCGCCAACAAGCCCAACAGCAGGCTACCCAGCACCCAGGAAACGAGTTGCTCTTTCAGTTGCGCGCCGGAAAGCGCCATCAGATGCCAGGGACGGAACGATCCATGGCGCAGAAAGCTGCCCAATTCGACTGAGGCGGCCACGGTCGGCGGCAGCAGCAACGGATTGTTGACGAAGGTGCTGGCCAGGGTCAGAGGCTTGTTCAGCCGGAGCAACAAGGCCACTCCCACGGCGGCCAATATCTGAAAGCCGTAGATCGGCACGATTCCTATGAAAACTCCCCAAAAGACGGCAGACGCGGCCGAAGCGGGGTCAAGCCGCTCGGTCAGCAGGGTGGCCGCGAACTTTCGTATATGTGCCTTCAAACCTTGCAGCACTGCTTGACCTTCTCCTGAAAATGCGCTCTACCGTCCCGATACCACCAACAATTCGCCGCTCGCCACCTTCTCCCCCAGCACGCTGACCGTGCCTTCGATGCACGCCATGGTTCCGGCCTGGGTCAGCTTGGTAGTTTCGATGCGCAACAACATTCCGGGAAGCACCGGCTTGAAGAACTTGAAGCGATTGACCGCGGCCAGCAGCGCCGAGCCCATGGACGCATCGGCAGTGTCCGAGCCCATCATCACCGCCGCCGTCTGCGCCACCGCCTCGATCGTCAACACCCCCGGCAGGATGGGCCGGGCGGGAAAATGCCCGGCAAAGATAGGGTTCTCCGCATCCACCGAGAGCCACGCAACGCAATGAACGCCCGGTTCCAGCTCCTCTACCCGGTCGATCCACAGAAAGGGAGCGCGATGCGGGATGATCTTCTCGATTTCGTCTCGCTCCATCATTTTGGTTTCAGCACCTCGAAGGTTTCGGTCGGCAGCTTCGCATTCAGGGTGGTGAAGTCGATGACAAAGACGCTGTTGACCCCGCTCTTGCCGTCCACCTCCAGCGAGCGAGGCAGAAAGTCGCGCTTGTCGAGCTTTACCACAAGATAATTCAGGCGGCGGCGAAATACCTCGCTGCGAGGAACGAACTTCAACTCGTACTCCCGGCCGTTCTCCCCGGCGGTGATGGTGAAGTTCTTCTTCAGTCCCTCAATGGAAGTATCGCGGCTGAAGGCCGACTGAGCGCGGCGAACGCCGACGCCTATCTCCAGAACGTCTGTCTTTCCGTCGCCGCCGGTTACGTTGAGATAGTCGGTGTTAAAGCGGATGCGCATTTCATGAGGCGCGAAGTATTCGAGCGAGAAGCGCGTCATGCCTTCGGCGCAGAATTTGCCGCGCAGCACCATGGGCTTGACCATCAGCCTTGAGGTGCGGGTTTCGACCACGCTGCCGCAGGCGGTGGTGAACTTGCCCTGCGCCTGCTGCGCGCCGTTCCAGATGCGGGTCAAGAGGTCATCCGATTGCGCAGCCATCAGGGACGGCAACAGCAACAGCGCGCAAACACACCAATTGCGTCGGCTTTGGCTCATCTCAAGCTCCCAGAAAACGAAACGCCAGCGACCACAGGCAAATGCGCACCGTATCGCGCACCGGCTTCATCTTGGACCGCGACTGGCCGTTGTCGTAGACCATGTGAATGGGCGCGTGGGCGATGATGCAGCCGGCGCGGCCCAGCTTGATGAGCGCTTCCATCTCGAACTCGTAGCGCTGGCTGCGCAGATTGGCGCGGTTCAGGGTTTCCAGGCGAAAGAGCCGGAAGCCGCTCTGGCTGTCTTTGATCTCGCGGCCCACCAGCGCCGAGGCCCAGCGGCTGCCGATGGTGTTGGAGTAATAGCGGGCCCGCGGCATCAGCGCGCGGTCGAACGAGCGAGCGCCAATCACCAGGTCCGCATTCGTCTCCTGGGCAACCCGCAGCAGAGCGGGAATATCCTGCGGCAGATGCTGGCCGTCGCCGTCCAGCGTAATGGCGTGGGTGAAATTCTGCGCGCTGGCATGGATGAAGCCGCTGCGCAGAGCGGCAGCCTTGCCGCGGTTCACGGGAGATCCCATGCAATACGCCCCGGCACTCCGGGCCGCGTCCGCGGTGCCGTCGCTTGATCCGTCGTCAATGACGATGACTGCTTCGACATGTTCTCTGGTGCCCGCGACCACATTGGCGATGTGGGAGGCCTCATTGAACGCCGGAATGAGCGCGCATACTCTCATACCTCAGTATAGCGGCGGGCTGTGTCGCGGGAGCCGGCCAATACGAACTCGAAGCCGCGCTGCCGCAACTCGTCAACAATCCCTGGCAGAGCGTCAAGCATCGCTTGCGTTCCGTTCGGCAGGCGATCGTGCATCAGAATAATGTCCCTGCTGGCGACTTTGCTCAGAATTCGGCGGGCAAGCGTAGTTGAATTTCGGATAATCGTATCGCAGCTTCGGACCCGCCATGAGATGTACTCCAATCCAGCCTTTTTGAGCGCATTGCACAGCAGGGGATGACGCAATCCGACTGGAGAACGGAAGTAGCGCGTCCGTATCCCGCAGATGCGGTCGATACATTCCGCGTTGCGTTCGATCTCTGATCGCAGCCGTCGCGGCGAGAGAAAACAGAACAGAGGCGGATGCGACCAGGTATGGTTGGCGATCAAGTGTCCTTCTTCCCAGGCCCGGCGCACGATCTCCGGATACCGTTCGGCGCGCTCGCCAACAACGAAGAACGAGGCTTTCACATTCTTTTCACGCAGCAGGTCGAGCAACCGGGGCGTGTCCACCGGGTCCGGGCCATCGTCGAAAGTCAGGGCTACGCAGCCGTTCCCCTCCACTTGCGAACGGTTGGCCACCAGCCACTGATTGCGCGGATGAAAGAGCAGGTAAAGCATCACCCCAGTGCCGAGCGCATAAAGTACAGTCACCAGCAGGAGGCGCGAGAGAGAGAAAGGATAAAGCAGCGCCAGCGAGGCATTGGTCGCGCAAAACAGCAGCAGGAAAAAGACTGACCGCGCCATGTCGATCCTTCCGCAACCCCAAGTGAACCACGGCTAGAGTGACTTCATTCTAGCACTGGCCTCTTATAGCGGCTGATGAATCCGCGCGCCTATCTGCACGAGCAAGGCGAACCCTCGGGGATGGGATAGGATTCGGAATGGGACTCGCGATGAAGCTCACGTGGTGGGATGAGGTACACGCAACGCTTTGGCGGATCGCCGATCGCGCGGAACTGCTGAAGCTGCGCGACGAAGCCCGCCTGACTGCGCGTGAGACGGTGGCGCCGCTGCTCGCCCAGGCGCACGCCGCCCGCGGTTGGACGGAGGAGAAAGCGCGCGTACTGAGCGCATTGGATGCCCAGGGGCTGACCGGCATTCCCGCCTCCGCGCGCCATGGAATCACCCTGCCGCTGGCGCTGACGGTCTGGGAATTGGCCAGCGTGGACGCTGGCGTTGCCACATGCGGCCTTTCTGGAAGCCTGGCGCAGATGCCCATCCGCGACTTTGGAACACCCCAACAGCGTGAGCGCTATCTGCATCGCGCCGATTTGCGCCACGGCGCTCTTTGCCTGACCGAGCCGCTTCCCGGCGCGGGCGCGGATGCAATCTCGCTCTCCGGTCGCATGGCTCTGGCCGGCGCGGGCGAGGACGGCGAGGCTCTGCTGGAGATTCACAAGCGGGGACGCTTCATCAGCCACATGGACTTCGCTGAGTTTGTGGTGGCTGCTGTCGAGGGTGACGGAAAGAGCGTTCGCGGCAGCGCTCTCGTGATTCTCGAACCGGGGGACGCGGGCGAGTTCGAGCGCGGCTCTCTAGTCCGCAAGCTGGGGCACCGCCTGGCTTCGACCACTGACCCGGTCTTTCGCCTCACCGTGCCGGCCTCGCGTATCGTCGGAGGCTACACGATGGAAGAGGGCACACTCGTTCCGCGCTTCAGCCATCGCGCCTCGCTCGAACCGGCCCTGCGCCGGATGCGCGCCCTGCTCGCCCTGATGACCGCCGCCAAGGCGCTATCCACCGTGCGAGACGGGCTCTGTTCGTTGCCACAGGCGAGCAGCGCCGAGTTTCGCCTCAGCCTGGCCGACCTTTGGGCTACGGGCGAAGCCGCGGCCTCGCTGGGCTTTTGCGCGGCGCGTCTCTGCGATGAACTCGACCGGGCGGCGAATCCTTCCAGTGCCGATGCCAGGCTGGCCGCGCTCTTCTCTCCGGCGGCAAAGCTCTTCAGCAGCAGCCGCGTCCCGGAGCCGCTGCGGCAAGCAGCGGCGTGGGGAGAGTTCGGCGCGCCGGCCAGCTTCGATTTGCACTCCAGGCTGCTCGATGCGCAGATCGAAGATATGTACATGGGGCCCGCGGCGCTGCAACGCCGCCTGGTCTCTGCCACCATGACCGGCGCCCGCTTCCTCGCTGAAGTCCAGGAGTGGACCGGGGAGATGAATGTCCTGGCCGAACGCCTGCCGCAAGCGGGCATGAGCAGTCTCGCCCAGGGAATGAGGCTCTGGCATTGGACCCTGGAGCGGCTGCGGCAGAAGGCCGATGCGCGCGGCGCAAGGCTCTATTGCGATGCCCGCCAGGGTGTGACTTTTGCGATGGCGGATGCGCTTTGCGGACTGCTGGCCGCGCGTTCGTTGATTTTGGATGTTATGGAAATGGAGACAGATCGTCACCCACCGGGCAGCGAATACGCCTCGATCTACCTGGACTTGAGCATTCTTGCGGCAGGCCGAGCCGCGGCGCGCACAGCGCAAACCTGCGTGGATCTGCTCTTCGGCTACGCGGATCGATTTCCCGTCTCCGACGCCGAGCGGCAAGATTTTGAGAAACTTCGGGCGGATCTCTATGCCAGTTTGCGCGGCACATTGGATGCGCGCGAACGAATTGCGGAGTTTCTGGGCGGAGGCGGCAACATAGCCCCCTGAACCGCGCTCCAGAATCTCAACGGATCAGACCAAGCGCCGAAGTTGCGCTCAAAAATCCACGCGAGGCAAATCCCACCGGATCAAGCAGTACCGTTCTGCCGCGCAGCAATTCGCAGACCGGCTGTCCGCGGAAGTGCCCGATGCGCCGGTAATGTGCGATGAAATAGAGCACGCGCAAGAATATCTTCCAGCTCAGCGGCGCGAAGAACGTAGGCAGGATAAGCGGCACGGCGCGGCCCTCCTTGACCTCCTCGGCAAACTCCTGGTAGCTCGCGGCCCGCGTCAGCGACAGCACCGAACTGGCCAGCAGCAGGTGGCTGTCGCCGCCGCCCACAACTGGCTTTCTCACATGCTTGGCCAACTTCAGCACCCGGTCGTTCTCCTCCCGGCTCCTCATGCCGTTGTACTCCAGAGCATGGATCGCCCACCCGTAGCGGCTCAGCAGCGCCTCGGCGGGAATCTTCCGGCCCGGATCCTTGCCCCAGGGAACCAACGGATGATTGAAGACCACCAGAGCGCCGCTCGCGCGCAGCATTTCAAACACATCATCCAGGCGGCGCTCGCGGGCCGCCGCCTGCAAGGCGGCATGGAGCTGCTCGATTCCCGCCGTGAGCCCCGCCGCGGGCATTCCCGTGACTCCAAGGTGAAAGAGATAATCGTCAAAGTAGATCGACAGCTCCTCGCCGAGAGGATTGCGATGCGCCTCTTCCGGGTGCGCGCGCTTGAGTTCCGTGCTGCCCGCCACTTCGTCGTGGTCGGTAATCCCCAGATGAACGCCCGCGAAGCCGAACTCAGCAGCGCTGGCGGACTCGGTCCGTAGCACATCCTCGACCGTGAGCGGAGAGCGGTAGAAAATGTCGGCATAGTTCAGATCCGCGATCTCTGCCAACCCGAAGGCCGCTTGCAGAAGGCCGCGAAAGGGACGCATGAAACGCAGCTTGACCACCTGGTTGAGAAACGCCATGTTCTCGATCGAATGGTTGGAGTGGTTGTGCGGCGAAACTGCAAAACCGAACTCCCGCGCCGGATGCGGGCACAAGCGGTAGGTGTAGTTTTCGATCGTCCAGCAATCGACTGCCGGCATGGCGCAATTCCTCTACGGATTGCCGCCCGGACGGTTGCTCAATTCGGGCTGGCCTGTCGCTGCCCGCTCCCATCCAACTGCTTCTGGCGCAACTTTGCCCATTCTCGCAACTCCAGCAATCGGACGAATGTGATCCAAATCACAGGCAGCACACCGCCCGGCAGTTCAAAGTCAAGCATAATGGCGGGAAGAAGGGTGCCTTAAACTTGAAAGACGAATAGGCCCGGCTTCTTCTGCCGCGAGGTTCTTTCCCAATGGAAATCAGCTCCAACTTCGCGGGTGCGGCTCTTGCTTCGGAGGAAGAGACCATGCCGTGCGTCCCCTCGGAGCGAGAGAGTCTGGTGGAGATCTCGGGCGGGCAGCGGAAGAGCCGGCACTACCATCGTCCCCTGGAGCGGCCCTTCACCGCCGAGGAGCGGAACCAGGTGACGGTCCTCTTCGGCGGCTTCACCTGGAAGCATGAGCGCTTCATCGAGGCCATTCTGCGCGCCAGCGGCTATCGCTGCCAGATGCTGCCCACGCCAAATGTGGAGTCCTTCACCTTTGGCCGGGAATTCGGCAATAACGGCCAGTGCAATCCCACCTATTTCACCATTGGCAACCTCATCAAGTTTCTGCGTTCGCTGGAAGATCAGGGCCATTCGCGACGGGAGATTGAGGAAAAGTACATCTTTTTCACAGCCGGCTCCTGCGGGCCCTGCCGCTTCGGCATGTACGAGTCGGAGTACCGGCTGGCGCTGCAGAACGCCGGCTATGAGCGGTTCCGCATCGTGCTCTACCAGGCCGAGCAGGCCATCAAGGCCGCCGCCGACAATCCCGGCCTGAACTTCACTCTCGACTTCAACCTGGGCGCGCTCAATATGCTCAACCTGGGCGATGTCCTCAACGACCTCAGTTATCGCATCCGCCCATTCGAGGCCGTTCCGGGAAGCACAGATCGAGCTATCGAAGAAGTGGTTGACCGGTTGAGTCATTTCCTCGAGACCCGCCGGCGATTCGAGATTCTGGAACGCGCGCCGCGCTGGCTTGCCGCGCCGTTGCGGCGCACTCCCAGGCTGCGGGGATTTCTCAACGCAACGGGCAAGATTCTGGATCATCTTTACAGCGCGGAGTTTGCCGGCCAGATGCGGGAGGCGCGCCGGCGCCTGGGTGAGGTCGAGGTCGATCACACCCGTGTCAAGCCAGTCGTCAAGATCGTCGGCGAATTCTGGGCGCAACTCACCGAGGGCGACGGCAACTTCAACATGTTCAGCTTCCTCGAAGCCGAGGGCGCGCAGGTGCATGTGGATTCGATTGGCGGATGGATCGGCTATCTGCTACGTCAGTCTCGCATCAGCATGGAAGAGAAGAAGGGCCTCGACGGTCCTTATCCGGAAGCTGGCTGGCGGGGGCCCGGCAAGCGGCTGGCCAACGCCTGGGCCTACCGCCGCAAGTGGTCGCTGCTGCGCCTGAGCGAAGTGCTGTGGAGCTACCTCTATGCCCGCACCGCTCGTCATCTGGGCGGCATCACGCCTCGCCTGCTCTCGCAGCGCGAGTTGGCGCGTCTGGCGCATCCCTTCTATCACTCCCAGGCGCGCGGCGGCGAGGGGCATCTCGAAGTGGGCAAAAACGTCTACTACACCACGCGCGGGCTATGCCACATGGTGCTGGCGCTCAAGCCCTTCGGCTGCATGCCTTCCTCGCAATCCGACGGCGTGCAGTCGGCCGTGGTCAATCACTTTCCCAAGATGATCTTCCTGCCGGTTGAAACCTCGGGAGAGGGCGAGATCAACGCCCATAGCCGCGTGCAGATGGCCCTGGGCGAAGCTCGCGTCAAGGCGCGCGCGGAGTTCGATGCGGCCCTTGCCTCCACCGGAAAATCACACGCGCAGATCAGGGAATATGCCCTCCGCCATCGCCCGCTGCGCAGTCCGTTCTATCCCATTCCGCGCCGCCAGGGCATCGCCGGTCCGGCCCCCAACTTCGCCTTGCATGTCGCCGATCTGATGGCTGGCCGCGCCGCGCTGGCCCGGCTCCCCGGAGAGGGTTGAGGGACGATGCCCGATCAGCCTCATCCACGCGAACACCCGTCCGGCGGAATTCGTTTCCTCGTCGGTGTGGACGTCGGCTCCACCACCGTCAAGGCTGTGGTCGTTGAGGCAGGCGGCGGGCACATTCTCTGGCGCGACTATCGCCGCCACGACACCCGCCAGCCCGAGATGCTGCGCGAGTTCCTGCTCCGCATGGAGCGCGAAGTCGGCATTGCGCCCGGCAACTGCCGCATCTTCATCACCGGCTCCGGCGGACCCGCGCTCGCCGCGCCCATTGGCGCTCGCTTCGTGCAGGAGGTCAACGCCGTCGCGCTGGCCGTCGAGAAGTTGCATCCCGAGGCGCAGTCGGTCATCGAACTCGGCGGCCAGGACGCCAAGATCATTGTCTTCAAGACGGAGGTCGGCAGCGGGCGGCGCAGGAAGATCGCCTCGATGAACGACAAATGCGCGGGCGGCACCGGCGCGGTGATCGACAAGATTCAGGCCAAGCTCAAGATTCCCGCCGATCAAATGCCGCATCTTCCCTACAGGGGCGTGCGCATTCATCCCGTCGCGGGCAAGTGCGGCGTCTTTGCCGAGACCGACATCAACGGCTTGCAGAAGCAGGGACTTCCGCCCGCCGAGTTGATGGCCTCGCTCTTTGACGCCATTGTGCTGCAAAACCTCACCGTCCTGACCCGCGGCCATACGCTGCTGCCCCATGTCCTGCTGCTGGGCGGGCCCAATGCCTTTCTGCTTGGAATGCGCGAGGCCTGGCAGCACAACATCCCCCTGCTCTGGAAGGAGCGGGGCGTCGAACTGCCCCCCGGCCAGGCAGCCGAAGACCTGATTCAGAGCCCTCCGGATGCGTTGTATTTTGCGGCGCTGGGTGCGGTCGAGTTCGGAATCGGCGAAGCGGAAGAGAACGGACACTACCTGGGCTGCGCGGCGCTCGAGCGTTATCTCGATGCCAGCCAGCAGTTGCGGAGGTTGGCCTGCAAACCTGGATTGTGCGCTTCACCGCGGGAGTTGCAGGCGTTCACCGCCCGCTACCAGCCCCCGCCCTTCATTCCAGCAACATTTCAACGCGGCCAACGAGTCGAGGCCTTCATCGGCCTCGACGGCGGCTCCACGTCCACCAAAGCTGTGCTCCTGTCGCCGGCCGGCGAGGTGCTGGCCAAGGCCTATCGGCTCTCCGAGGGCAACCCGATTGCCGACTCCATCGAGGTGCTGGGCAATCTCGGCCGTCAGGTGGAAGATTCCGGCGCAAGCCTGCTTATCCTCGGCGTGGCGACAACCGGCTACGCCAAAGATATTCTGTGCCAGGTGCTAAGCGCAGACGAGGCCCTGGTCGAAACCGTGGCCCATGCCGAATCGGCCTTGCGCTACTTTGCCGACCCGCAGGTGATCGTCGATGTCGGCGGGCAGGACATCAAGCTCATCCTTCTGCGCCAAGGCCGCGTCCGCGATTTCAGGCTCAACGCGCAGTGCTCGGCCGGCAACGGCTATTTTCTGCAATCCACGGCGGAGGGCTTCGGAATCCCCGTCGAGCGCTACGCGGAGACCGCATTTGCAGCCCAGGCAATGCCGAATTTCGGTTACGGCTGCGCCGTCTTCCTGCAATCGGATATCGTCAACTTCCAGCGCCAGGGCTGGCGGCCCGAGGAGATTCTGGCCGGCTTGGCCACCGTGCTTCCGCGCAACGTCTTTCTGCATGTGGCCAAGGCGCCGAACCTCACCGCGCTGGGTTCGCGCTTTGTTCTGCAAGGAGGCACGCAGAATAATCTGGCCGCGGTCAAGGCGCAGGTGGACTTCCTGCGCGCCGGTTTCCGCGGCACGGGCATCGAGCCGGAGATTCTGGTTCACCCGCACTGCGGCGAGGCCGGCGCCATCGGCGCGGGCCTCGAGGCCATGCGCCTTTGGAACCAGGGACGCGCCACCAGCTTCATCGGCTTGGATGCGGTCAGCCGCATTCGCTACACCACCACATGCGGCGAAAAGACGCGCTGCCGGTTTTGCAAGAACGCCTGCCTGCGCACCTTTGTCGATGTGCATATCGACGGCGGCAATGGAAGCAAAGCCGGCCGCGAGCCGGATTCCTCCGCCGCGCATACGGCCAGGGAAGACGGCAGCCGGCGCATCATTCTCGCCGGCTGCGAAAAAGGAGCGGTGGACGATCTGCAATCTCTGCGCTCCATTCAAGCCCGGCAGGATGCAACCACGGCTGCCCACCCCAACCTGGTCAAGCGCGCCGCCCGCGAAGTCTGGCATTCGCGCCATCCCGAGTGTGTCGCCGATCCGCCCCGCGCGCGGGCCTGGCTGCCCGCTGAGTATCGTCGCCGCGCCCTCGCCGATAAACGCGCCCAACTGCGCATCGGTATTCCCCGTGTCTTGAGTTTGTATGCCTATGCGCCGATCTTCAGCGCCTATCTGGAAAGCCTCGGCGTGCGCGCGGAAAACATCGTTTACTCCGACGTCACCACCGGCGAGATGTACCGTACAGGCTCCAGCCGCGGCTCCATCGATCCCTGTTTTCCGTCCAAGATTGCCATCGCGCACTTTCATAACCTGCTCTTCAAGCAGCATGGGCGCCAGCCGCTCGATGCGATCTTCTTCCCCATGTTCGATGTGCTGGCCTCGCCGCTGGTCAACACGCGCGCCAATAACGGCTGTCCCACCGCATCGATCACCCCGGAGACCGTCGAGGCGGCCTTCACCAAGGAGACCGATCTCATTGCCGAGCGTGGCATCCAGTACATCCATCCGCTGGTCAACCTGTCGCATCGAAAACTCTTCGCGCGCCAGATGTTGCAAGCCTGGGGGCCGATTCTAGGCCTCGGCAGGGAAGAAAACGATCGCGCCATCGCCATTGGCTTCCGCGAACAGGAACGCTTTGAATCCGGCCTCCGCCGCCAGGCGCGCGAAGTCCTCAACCAACTGGAGGCCGAAGACCGATTGGGAATTGTGATGCTCGGACGGCCCTATCATCACGATCCCGGCATCAACCACGAGATCATGGCGCAGTTTCAAAAGCTGGGCTACCCTGTCTTTTCGCAGAGCACCTTGCCCCTCGACGAAGACCTGATGGAACGGCTCTTCGGCGACGAGATCCGCGCCGGCGTCATCGATCACGCGCTGGATATCTCCGATGTGTGGAAGACCGCCTTTTCCGCCAGCTCCAATCACAAGCTCTGGGCCGCCAAGTTCACCGCCCGCCATCCCAACCTGGTCGCGGTCGAGTTCTCCAGCTTCAAGTGCGGCCATGACGCCCCCATCTACAGCGCCATCGAGCAGATCGTCGAGCGTTCCGGAACTCCCTTCTTTTCCTTCAAGGACATGGATGAAAACTGTCCTGCCCAATCCATCCGGCTGCGCATCGAAACCATCGACTATTTTCTGAAGCGCTATCGAGAAGACTGTTTGCTCTACAAACGACCAGGCAAATAATCTCATGCTATGTAGTGCTTCACTGTCAATGGTGTATTGGGCTTTGTATAAGCGCAGAAACAGATTCTGCCACAGAACGCCGCGGAAGCGGCGCGACATGGCAGCATAAAAGTTGACCACCTTCGGAATCTGGTTTCACGGCTGGCATCTCCCGGAGCGCCCACTGATGAGAGCGTATCAGCGGTCCTCCCTCATGACTCTATGAGTACCAAGTCCAATAGATCCTGGAACAAACGGACGGCTGATCTCAGCGTGCAGTAAGACGGACCCAAGGCCGAGACCGGCCTACAATCAACCGGCGAGCTTCTGCTGAATCCATTCGTCAAGGACGGACGCGCGGAAGCGCCAGACCTTGCCGATCTGCAAGGCGCGAATGGCCCCTCTCCGTGCCATCCTTTGGAGCGACTTAGGATGGATTTTCAAGATCGCTGCCGCCTGGCCCGAGTCGAGCAGTGGCTCTGGGAAAAATGTACCTGGCAATAGCGCCTGCAAGCGCGCCTTCGGAGGCTCAGCATCAGCAGCGGCGACCGGCTGAGTTTTCTCCGGAACGCCCCGCACGGTTAATCTGTCTTTGCCCGGAATAGCCCCGTGCAGATGGTTCCGCGCCCCATTGCCAGCGACTGGAGAATAGCCCTCCGCCGCACGACGATCCTCTTTTCGCATCGCATCATTCATCTCTACCCTCCACAAGGGTGTCACAAAATGGATTATAACATAATGTAGATATTACA
>JBEKPI010000041.1:0-21151 GCA_049520855.1 Occallatibacter sp. | reverse complement strand
CGCGGCGCCTGGCTCTCCGGCGGCCAACACTTTTTATACCGGCAGCGGCGTCAATACGCTGGCCGGCCTGGCGAGCGCCATCAACACAGCCGGTATCGGCGTGACGGCCAATGTGGTCACGAGCAACGGGCAGTCGACGCTGGCGCTGACCTCGCAAACGGCGGGGGCCAGCGGGGCATTGACGGTCAATTCAAGCGTCGTCGCCACGGGGGATACGCCGCTGAGTTACACCGGCACTTCGGCGACCCCGACGCAGAACGCCAATGGAAGCCTGACGGGAATTCCCAGCGCCGGAGATGTTCTTTCCGGCTCGATCTCCGTTCAGGTGGGCAGCGGCGCGGCGCAGACGATCACGATCGACTCGTCCGACAACACGCTTTCCAGTTTGGCGGATGCAATCACCACGGCCAACATCGGCGTCACGGCGTCGGTGGTGACCAACGGCGGGCTGTCCAGCCTGTCGCTGGTTTCAACTACGCCGGGCGCGGCCGGCAATCTGATCGTGACCTCAAACATTCTGGATACGACGAATCTGACCAGCACGACGCTGAGTTACACCAACTCGTCGGACATCAACAGCCTGACCGGCCTGGGCATCGGCGTAAACAACGACGGCACGCTGACCTTCGATGCGGCGAGCCTGGATGCGGCGCTGAATACGGACTATAACTCGGTGACGGGCTTCTTCCAGGGAGCGAACGGCTGGGGCCAGAGCTTTGCCACGATGCTGACGAACGCCGGAACCAGCTCGAAGACAGACATTCTGTCGCTTGCCTCCAGCTCCAACAGCAACATCGAATCGACATTGAACGCGGATATTACCAAGGAAGAGAGCTATATCTCGGCGCAGCAATCGAGCTTGACGACGGAATTGAACCAGGCCAATCAGATCATGCAGATGCTGCCTTCGCAGTTGCAGGGAGTCAACGAGCTTTACTCGGCGATCACCGGGTACAACCAGCAAACGAACGGCTAAGGAGTTTGTCTCGATGGGAAGTTATCAGGAACATGCGCTGGACGGCGCTTCGGCAGTCGATCTGGTGGTGGCGCTCTACGATGGAATTCTGCGGTTTCTGTTTGCGGCGGCGGCGGCGGCGGAGCAGGGCGACGCGGATGGGCGCCGGAGAGCGGTCAAGCGGGCGCTGGATATCATCATCCACTTGCAAGCGCGGCTGCGCATGGATGTGGGCGGACGGCCGGCGCAGGCGCTGAGCGAGTTTTACGCATCGATCTTCGCGCAGATACTGCAAGCATCGCAGTCGGCCTCGAAACAGAAGTTTGAGCATGCGATCGAATGCGTGAAAAACGTGCGGGACGCCTGGCGGCAGGTGGCGCGGGACCCGCTGGTCAATCCTGCACCGATGCAGGTGGGCGGGATGACGTCTGGGCGGTTGCAGTCTGGCTTCGACAGTTCGGAATACGGGGCGGAGGCGCCGGTGGCGGCGCATTGGAATGCGTGAAAAAGGCAGGGACTAGGGACTAGGGACTAGGGACTAAGGGACCAGAGAAGGGTTATCTATTTGGCGAGTTAGCAAGTTGGCGAGTTCATTGCGGGCGGAAGACTCATGACACTTGTGTTCGACTGTGTGATTTGGTGCTTGCTGCTGGGGCAGGTGCGGGCGAGGACGCCCGCACGACAGCCGGTCTGGAGACCGGCGCTACCTTCCGGCAATTACGAAATCACGCGGTTCCGGTACTATTCCCTATTCCCTATTCCCTGCTTTTCTCATCCGGCGACGGTCAGTTCTTCTTCTAGCTGCTGCTTCTCGTAGAGGCCGGCGTAGTAGCCGTTGAGGGCAAGCAGCTCGTCGTGGCCGCCCAACTCGACGATTTTGCCGTGGTCTAGGACGGCGATCTGATCGGCATTGCGGACGGTGGAGACGCGATGGGAGATCAGGATGGTGGTCGAGGCGGTTGTGTAACCGCGCAGGCCGGTGAGGATGCGCTCTTCGGTATAGGTGTCGACGCTGGCCAGCGCGTCGTCGAGGATGAGGATGGCCGGGCGGCGCAGCAGCGCGCGGGCGATGGCGGCGCGCTGCTTCTGCCCGCCGGAGAGCGTGACGCCGCGTTCGCCCACGATGGTTTCAAAGCCCTGCGGAAACTCTTCAAACTCTTTGCGAATGTGGGCGGCTTCAGCCGCTTCGAGAAGGTCTTCGGCGCTTGCATCCGGCGCTCCAAAGGTGAGGTTTTCGCGGATGGTCGAGCTGAAGAGGAAGGTCTCCTGGGGCACCATGCCGATGTTGCGCCGCAGTACCCCTAAAGGATAGTCGCGCACAGCGCGGCCGTCGATGCGGAGCGCGCCCTGGGGCGCTTCGTAGAGGCGGGAGATCAGATTGACGAGCGTGGATTTGCCCGAGCCGGTGGGGCCGACGATGGCCAGGCTTGAACCGGCGGGAATGTGGAGCGAGATGCCGCGCAGGACGGGCGTATCGCCGTAGCTGAAATTCAGATCGCGGAATTCGATTTCACCGCGGAGGACAGTGCCGGGTTGAATGGCGGGGTCGGCGGCGCTGTCGTCGATGGTTGGCTCGGCGCGCAACAGTTCGTCGATGCGCTTGACCGAGGCAGTGCCGCGCTCAAAGAGGTTCACCACCCAGCCTACCGCGATGATGGGCCAGATGAGCATCACCATGTAGGTGTTGAAGGCAACGAACTGGCCCACGGTGATGCGGTGAGCGATGACCAAGTGGCCACCGGCAAGCAGGGTGATGATCATGGAGACGCCGAGGATGAATTCGAGGGTGGGCCAGAGCATGCCCATGAGCTGAACGAGGCGCAGGGAGCGGGCGATGTATTCGCGGTTGAGGCGCTCGAAGAGGCCGATCTGCGACTCTTCGCGGGCAAAGGCGCGGACGAGGCGCGCGCCGGAGTAATTTTCCTGGGCTTGGGAGCTGATCTCGGAGAAGCTGGCCTGGATGCGCTCGAAGCGGTCGTGAATCCGGCTGCCGAAGTATTGCACCAGGATGCTGGCCAGCGGCATGGGCGCCCAGGCGACGAGGGTGAGCCAGGGGCTGATGCGCAACAGGAAGAACAACGCGCCGACGGTGAAAAAGACGGTGTTGGCGCTGTACATGAGGGCGGGGCCGAGCAACATGCGGACGGCGTTCAGATCATTGGTCAGCCGGGCCATGATGTCGCCGGTGCGATAGCGCTGATAGAAGCCCGAGTCTTGGCGCTCCAGCGTGCGGAAGAGGTCGTTGCGGAGGTCGAGCTCGATGTCGCGCGAGATGCCGATGAGGATCCAGCGCTGGGCGTAGAGAAAGACGCCCTTGACGAGAGCGATGGCGACCAGCAGGCCGGCGAAGATGAGAATTTCGATGCGCAGGTTTCCACGGCTCAAAGCGTTGACGGCCCATGGCAAGCCGCTGGGATGGATGGGCGCGTTGCCGCCGATTTCATCGATGGCCATTTTGATGACCTGGGGAAAGAGCACCCAGATGCCGTTGGTGCAGATGCAGGAGAGCGTGCCCCAGAGGTATCCCCAGCGGTAGCGGCGCATGTAGCTGTAGAGGGGGGCGAGGTCGCGGAGCATGGTTTTATTGTACGGGGGCGGGGGAACGCTACTTCGGCTCGATGACTTTGAGGCCGTTCACTGCGGAAAAGTGGCGCACGTTGAAGGTGGCTACGGCGCTGCCCGTATGCATGGCGATGGCTGCTAGAATCACGTCGTGGGAGCCGATCATCTGGCCGCTCGATTCAAGCTCGGCCCAAATGCGGGCATGTTCGAAGGCCGCTTGTTCTCCATAAGGAACGAAGTCGAAGCTTGCAAGTATCCGCTGAAGGAACAAGCTCCGCTTTTCGCGATGAGCGCCGGTTGCGCGCTCTACCCCATGCCACAACTCCGCAACGGTAATGACTGCGAGTCTGAATTCCTCATGTGGCATGGAGTCAAGCCACGCATCAAGGCCAAAGAGGCCTCGTTCGGCTCTGATGATGACATCGGAATCGATCAGGATTGCCATTTATCGACTGCCGGAATCAGGTTCTTACTGGCTTCTTCTAGGTCGTGGAGCCATGCCGCGGCTTCTTCCTTGCCGAGATGAACGTCTTTGAGAGCGACTCGGAGCGCGGCGGCGATCTCCCGGCCGGTATGGGGCTTCTGCTCTTCCGGCACAATTCGGGCGACGGGCACACCGTTCTTATGCAGCACGAACGTCGTGCCCTGATAGTGGGCGCGGTTGATGCAGTCGGCGAAGTTGCGCGCGGCCTCGGTGACGGTAATGGCCTTGGTGCTCATAGAATCAGATTATCAGATTGTAAGAGATTTCGCAAAATCGGATTTCATGTTGGTGTTTTCAGCAGGAGGTAGCCGCCGACGAGGCCGAAGAGGAGGTCGGCGGACCAGGCGGCGAGGGGGGCGGGGAGGTAGTTGACATTGCCGAGCGCGCCGAAGAAGCTGTTGACCACAAAGTAGGTTAGCGCCACGCCGACGGCGACGGCGATGCCGGTGAGCGAGCCTCGGCGGCCCATGGAGAGCGCAAAGGGAATGGCCAGCACCGCCATGACGATGGCGACCAGCGGATAGGCGAGCTTTTGCCAGAGTTGGACGCGCAGGCGCATGGTGTCGAATCCGCTTTGGCGCAGGTCGCCGATGTAGCGGTCGAGCTGGCCGAAGTTCATCTCCTGCGCTTGCAGGCTCTCTTTTTTGAAGTAGCCGGGGTCTTCGTAAATCTCCGCGTAGGAGGTTTGCTTGAACTCGCGAAACTCTGTAACGTTGGCGCCCGCGATGTCGCGCTGCCAGCCGTTGAGAAAGCGCCATGTGCCGGAGCCGGCGTCCCAGACGGCGCGGGCGGCGAAGATGCGCCGGGATAGCGCGAAGGTGGAGGGATCGAACTCGAAGATGGAGAGATTGGCGAATTCATTGCGATCGGGATCGAAGAACTGGTAATAGAAGATGCGGCCGGGATCGCCGCGGCGGGGAGAGCCGAAGATCCAGTTTTGTTCGGGGTGCAGGACGGTCTGCGGGGGTTTCCCCTTGATGAAATTGTGCAGCGCCTCCTGGCGGCGGTTGGCCTGGGGCAGATAGAACTGGTCGAAGAGGAAGAGGGCGACGGCCAGCATGGCGGCAATGGAGACGATGGGAATCACCAGCCGGTAAAGGCTGATGCCGGTGGCCTTCATGGCGACGATCTCGGAGTTGCGGTTGAGCACGCCGAAGGTGACCAGCACGGCGATCAGGACGGCCAGCGGAGTGATCTGGTACAACATGCTGGGCGCGAGGTTGACCAGGTATGCGCCGATCATGGAGAGCGCGATGTGGTTGCGCAGAATGTCGCCGATCAGCTCGAAGAAGGTGAAGACCAGCATGAGCATGACAAAGGCGGAGAGCACGAGCAGGAATGTGCCGAGGAACTCCCGGACGACATATTCATCCAAGATGCGGGGAAAGACGTTGCGGGCCTTGGTGCTCCTGGAATGGGGTTGAAACCTGCTTAACAGGCCGCCCAGCGGAGCGCCGAAGGGTTTGGCGGGAGCAGCGGATTCGGACTTTTGGAAGCGCGAGGTCCAGGAGGAGATCGCACCCAGAACGCGGCCGCCGGAGGCCATCTGCCAGAGCAGGAAGAGGCCGCCCGAGGCGAAGATGAGGTTGGCCGACCAGACTGCAAAGAAGGCCGAGATCCAGTTTTGCTTGCCGAGAGCGATGCCGGTGGAGGAGAGCAAGTAATAGATGAAGACCAGCAGAATGGTAAAGATCCAGGCGAAGCTCTTGCCGCCGCGCCGCGAGGTGACGCCCAGCGGAACGCCGACCAGCATGAGCACCAGGCAGGCAGCCGGATAGGCGAAGCGCTTGTGGATCTCGATGAGGAATCGCTTGCCGTCGGGCGCGTGGCCGCGCTGCCGCAACTCGCTCATGGGCATGGCGTAGATGTCGGTGTCGAGGCGTCCCAGATGCTCTTCGCTTTGCTGGCCGGCGGTCAACGGCATATCGGTGAAGTCAAAGGTGGAGATGTTATATTGCTGCGGCTCGTTGGCCACTGTCTCATGGCGGGCGCCGTCGCGCAGACGCATGAGCAAAACCGGGCCGGAGTCGCGATTGCTGTCGTTGGCCACAACGGCGGCCGCGGCGGTGATGATTTGCGGATTGGCCGGATCGGTGGTGTCGGCCATGAAGACCTGACGCCAGTTGGCCGCGCCGGTTCCCGAGCGCACGTCTTGCACGTAGAGGACGAAGTTGTGGAATTCCTCGTCGAAGACGCGCGGCTCAATCTCGTAGGAGGCCTGCATGGCGAGAGACTTTTCCATGGCGAGAATGGCCTGATTGGCGCGCGGCGCGAGATAGAGGGAGTTGGCCAGCCCGAGCAGCGTGCCGCCGACGGCGACGATGGAGGCCACGCGCACAAAGTAGCCGATGCCCAGGCCGGAGGCGCGCATGGCGATGACTTCGCTGTCGGCGGCCAGGCGGCTGAAGCCCAGCAGCACTCCCACAAGCACTGCCATGGGAATGGTGACCATGAAGAAGTTGGGCATGGTGAAGAGAACGACTTCCACAACGCTTGAGAAGGTGGAGCTGTTGTGGACCACCATTTCGAGGATGCGGGGCAGCTCCTTCATGAAGAGAATGAAGGTGAAGATCACGCATCCGATAAAGGCGTGGGAGAGGATTTCGCCGAGGATGTAACGGGTCAGGATGCGCACGGACAGGCTCTGGGGTAAGTTTATCTTGCCGGGGCGGTTGATGCGTCCGGGTCGGATGTGGAAGCTTGCCAGCCGCGGAGGCGGAGGCTGTTGGCTAGGACGCTGACGGAGCTGAGGGCCATGGCGGCGGCGGCGACCCAGGGGCTGAGCAGGATGTGAAAACTGGGGTAAAGCGCGCCGGCGGCCAGCGGAATGCCGAGCAGGTTGTAGGCGGCGGCCCAAACGAGGTTTTGGCGCATGACGCGCAGAGTGGAGCGGGCGAGATCGAGCGCGGCGGGAATGGCCGAGGGCTGAGCGCGCAGGAGGAGTACATCGCCGGCCTCCTGAGCCAGGTCAGCTCCCCCGCCCATGCTGATGCCGGCGTCGGCCTGGGCCAGGGCGGCTGCGTCGTTGATGCCGTCGCCGACCATGGCCACGCGGAGGCCGGTCGATTGCAGGGCGCGGATGCGGGCCAGCTTGCCGGTGGGGTCGAGGGAGGCTTCGATCTCAGTGATTCCGGCTTGCTGCGCGATGGGGGCGGAGGCCTCAGTCGAGTCGCCGGTGAGCATCAGTACACGGAGACCGGCGTGGCGCAATGCGGCAACGGCCGCGGCCGCATCGGGGCGCAAAGCGTCGCGGGCGTCGAAGTAAGCGACAGGAACCTTGTCGAGAGCCATCCAGAGACGGGTTACGCCGGGTTCCGGGGGCATTGCATCGGCTGGTAGGGAGATGAAGAACTCCTTGAAGAGCGATTCGTTGCCCAGAAGGCACTGGCGGCCCTCGACTTTTGCCGTGAGGCCGCGGCCGGGGAGAACCTGGGCGTCCTCGGCTGGCTGCCAGACGAGTCCGCGCGATTTTGCGGCGTCAATGACGGCATGGGCGAGCGGGTGGTTGGAGCGCTCTTCGGCGGCGGCGGCGAGGCGGAGGAGGTTGTCATCGGAGTTGTTCCCCAGCGAGTGAATAGCTTCCAGCACGGGGCGGCCGACGGTGAGGGTTCCGGTCTTGTCGAGGATGACGGCGTCAAGATGGGCTAGACGCTCGAGCGCCTCGCCGCCTTTGAAGAGGACACCCATCTGCGCGCCGCGTCCAACGGCGACGGTGAGCGCGGCGGGGACGGCCAAGCCCATGGCGCAGGGGCAGGCAATCACCAGCACGGCGACGGTGGAGGCCAGAGCCATCTGGAGCGAGTGCGTGGCGATGAGCCAAATGGCAAAGGTGACGACGGCCAGGGCCAGCACGACGGGAACAAAGATGGAGCTGGCGCGGTCGGCCAGCCGCTCCATGGGCGCGCGCGAGCCCTGCGCCTGCTGGACCATGCGGGTGATCTGCGCCAGCACGGTGGCCTCGCCCAGCGATTCGGCGCGGCAGGTCACTGCGCCCTCGTAGTTGAGCGAGCCGGCCAGAACACGCCCGCCGGGCTGGCGGTCGAGCGGCGTCGGCTCGCCGGTGAGCATCGATTCGTCCACGGTGGTGCGGCCAGAGAGGATTGTCGCGTCCACGGGGAAGCGTTCGCCGGGCAGGATAAGAACGCTGTCGGCGGGCTGGATTTCTTGGAGAGGCACGACTGTCTGGATGCCGTCGCGGATGCGGCGGGCGGTGGCCGGACGCAGACGGGAGAGCGAATCGAGCGCGGCCAGGGCGCGGCGCTTGGCGCGGCCTTCCAGCGATTTACCCAAGAGGAGAAAGCCGAGAATGAGCAGGACAGCGTCGAAGTAAACCTGGCGGCTGGGCGCGGGCCAGATCGTGGCGTATGCGGAGTAGAGAAAGGCCACGCCCGTGCCGAGACTGACCAGCGTGTTCATGTTGGTGGTTGCGTGGCGCACTGCGCTTAGGGCGTTCGAGTAGATGCCGTGCCCGGCCCAAGCCATGAAGAAGGCCGTGAGAATCAGCAGAAACCAGCGAAGCAGATCGGGCGGCAGGGCGTAGAGCCAAGGGAGGGCGCGCATCAGGGCGTGGTCAAGCGAGCCCATTTGGGCGCCGAGCGGCATGGCCAGCAGCATGGCCGCTGCGCCGGCGATGAGTGTGGCGATGGCCTTCCACCCCAGCGACAAAGACCCGTCGCTGGGGACCCCGGCCTTGCTGTTGGCTGCCGAAGAGAGCGAACTGGAGGAGGTTGCCTGAGGGGCGTCGGGGCGGGGAAGCACGGCGTCGTAGCCCGATGTGCGAACGGCTTCAACGAGCGCGGCGGGAGTGGCGAGGTCCGGATCGAAGACGACGCTGGCGCGATTGGCCATGAGATCGACGCGCGCGGATGCGACGCCGGGGGTGGAGCGCAGGGCTTCTTCGACATGATGCTGGCAGGAGGCGCAGGTCATGCCGAGAATGGGGAGGGTGAGGGATTGCGTGGAGGGAGTTGCCATCTAGATTTCCAGATGCGCCGCGAAGCCGGCTTTGGCGAGAGCGGCAATGGCTAGATCGACGGGCGCGGGGCTGAGGCTGGTGGTGAGCTGCGCTGTTCCTATCCGCACATCGTCGGTCACGACCCCCTCGACCGAGGCAAGAGCTTGCGTGACGCGGCGGACGCAGGAGCCGCAGAACATTCCATCGATTTGCAGCGTGAATTCAGCCATCGTGCTCATCTGTTTGTATTTGATGATACGCCGGGGGCATACGGTGCAAGGGATGGTGGCGTATGGCAGGGAAGGGTTCGAGGCCTCCCACCCATTCGCCAGAAAACGGCGAATGGATGGGGCACGGAGAGTTTCCTGGGAGTCCTAGCTGTTCATTTCCGGCAGTAACTTGCAACGCAAGTCATGATGCTCAGGATGACAGTTCATTTTGTAGACGAACATCAGACTCGGGCAGTTGGCCCAATGCCAGGACGCTCGTTGAGTTTACCGCTTCTTGGTCTTTGCTGGCTTGGCGGCATTTTTGCCTTGGCGCTTGGCGGCGGGGGCTTTTTTCTTGCCGAGAAGCGCGAGGTTGTTCTTGATGAGCGTGTACCGCTGTTCGACGCAGGCATGGCTGCGGAGGGGATCGGCGGGGGTGTTGAGCACATAGTCCAGTAGCTTGGGAACGGTGCTGGTGGCTACATGCAGGCGCGTGTCCGACGAGGCGTAGTAGATGAGGACATCGCCATTTTTGCGCTCGATCCAGCCATTGCTGAAGACGACGTTGGAGACATCGCCGACGCGTTCTGCGCCCTGGGGCGCGATGAAGTAGCCGGCAGGCTTGTGGGTGACGACCCACGGCTGTTTCAGGTCGGTGAGCATGAGATAGAGGACGTAGCGCAGGCCGGCGGCGGTGTTGCGCACGCCATGGGCGAGGTGCAGCCAGCCTTTGGCGGTCTTGATGGGCGCGGGGCCGAGGCCATTTTTTACCTCCTGGATGGTGTGATATTCGCGGTTGTCGATGATGATTTCGTTGTCGATGACGGCGTTCTCGATGCTGGAGGCGAGTCCCCAGCCGATGCCGCCGCCCTTGCCGGCCTGAATGAACTCATCCTGCGGCCGGGTGTAGAAGGCGTACTGGCCATCGACGAATTCGGGGTGGAGGACGACGTTGCGCTGCTGCGGGGATTTGGATTGGATGTCGGCGAGGCGCTCCCAGGCTTTCAGGTCTCTGGTGCGCGCGATGCCGCACTGCGCGACGGCCGAGGAGGTGTCACCCTGCGGCGCTTTGGGGTCTTTGCGCTCGGTGCAGAAGAGGCCGTAGATCCAGCCGTCCTGGTGCTTGACGAGGCGCATGTCGTAGACGTTGGTGTCGGGTTCGGCGGTCTCGGGCAGCAGGATGGGGTACGGCCAGAAGCGGAAGTTGTCGATTCCGTTGGGGCTTTCGGCGACGGCGAAGAAGGATTTGCGGTCAACGCCCTCGACGCGCGCCACGACGAGGAATTTGCCCTTGTGCAGAATTGCGCCGGCGTTGAAGGCGGCGTCGATGCCGATGCGCTCGAGCAGGAAGGGATTGGTCTTCTGGTTGAGGTCGTAGCGCCAGAGGATGGGGGTGTGCGCGGCGGTGAGCACGGGATGCTCGTAGCGGTCGAAGACGCCATTGCCGCCGGGGGATTTGCGGTTGCGGCGGGTGAGCAGCTTCTCCTGCTGCTTGAAGAGGGTTTGTACGCGCTTCTTGAATTCGGCTTGAGTCATCGATCTTCTCCAGTCCATTAAGTGCCCGGCCTTGGTTCGGCGGCTTTCGCGGCGTCCAGCCGCTCCATTACCTCAATGCAGGTGCGGCTGTTGTGGTAGGGACACTTCCAAGGATCGACTTTGTATTGCCCCTGGCTGGGGACGCCGGATTTCGAGACGCGCGAGAACCATTCGCCGTACTCACGATCGACGATGTACTTGTCGATGAAGGCCCAGCTTCGTTCAGCGGCGATGAGAAAGTGAGGCTGGCCAGTGAGGCTGTAGGCATTGAGGAAGCCGACGACGGCTTCGGCCTGGGGCCACCAATGCTTGTCGGTGTCGGCGGGGTTGAGTTCGTAGAGCAGGCCGCCGTCGGTGTCGAGTCCCTGTTCGTAGACGGCCTCGGCCATCTTCACCGCAACCTCGCGGACGTGCGCAAGAAGGGCGGCATCGCCGAGGATTTCCGCAGCCTCACAGAGGAGCCAGCTACCTTCGATGGTGTGGCCAAAGGAGATTTTATGGGAGCGCGGATGCCACTCTTCGTCAAAGAACAGGATGAAGTGATGCGTGGCGGGATCGATGATGGGTTCGAGAAATATCTCGATCAACTCGCGGAGGCGAAGGCGGACAGTCGCGTCTTCGTGGAAGCGCAGCAGCGTGGCGTAGGCCTCCATCAAGTGGAGGTGGGTGTTCATCGACTTCTTTTCATCCATGTCCACATCGCTCAGGCGTTGGTCCTGGGCTAGCGTCCAATCGCGCTCATAGGTCTCAAAGTAACCGCCGTGCTCGGCGTCGTGGCTGGCGGATTCGATCTGCTCGACCATGCGCAGGGCTTTGGCAAGCGCCTCAGGGTCGGCGCTGGCGTGGAAGTACTCGGCCAGCGCGTAGACGGTAAAGGCTTGGCCATAGATGCGCTTCTTGGTGTCGCGGGGCTGGCCGAGGTAGTCGAGCATCCAATAGACGCCGCCGAATTCATGATCCCAGAAAAAGCGGTCGAGGTATTCATAGGCGCGGCGCGCGGTGGCGAGATAGATTGGGTCGCGATAGACGGAGAAGGCCTTGGAAAAAGTCCACAGGATGCGGGCGTTGAGAATAAGGCCCTTGGCGGCGTGAGGGTCGATGGTCAGGTCGTTGGAGATCTGGCCACGGAAGCCGCCGTATTCGTTGTCGATGGTGTACTTGAGCCAGAAGGGCAGGATATCGGAGAGCAGCTCTTTCTCTACCTTTTGCCGCAGGTCTTGCATGAGTGCCTCCTCATGAGGGGGTGGTTGGGGTTCGTATTTTTCAACAAAGACGGCAAGTTAGCCCCGCTTCGCGGAATAGCGAGTTAGCAAGTTGGCGGGTTTTTCGATCTTCGACCAATTGTTCAACTCTGCCGTAACTCGACGCGGCGAGTCGGGCTGCTTCTCATGAACGGGGCTGGTTGGGGTTCATGGTTAGTTGCCGGCCATCGGGATCAGGCGCTCAGGATTGCGTCGATGCGGGCAAGCTCCTCGGGCGTGAAAGCGAGGTTGGCGAGCGCGGCGACATTCTGCTCGATCTGCTCGACGCGGCTGGCTCCGATCAAAGCTGTTGTCATGCGGCTGTCGCGCAGCACCCAGGCCAGAGCCAACTGCGCCACCGACTGTCCGCGTTCGGCGGCGAGTTCATTGAGCGCGCGGACCTCGGTGAGATGGTGCTCGTCGATGTCGCTCTTCTTGAGGAAGCTATTTGGCTTGGAGGCGCGCGAACCCTCGGGAATGCCCTTGAGGTAGCGGTCGGTGAGCAGGCCCTGCGCCAGCGGGGTGAAGGCGATGGCGCCGACGCCTTCCTTGCACAGCACATCGAGCAGGCCGTCCTCAACCCAGCGGTCGAACATGGAGTACCTGGGCTGATGAATCAGGCAGGGAGTTCCGAGATCGCGCAGGATCTTGACGGCGGCAGCGGTCTGGGTTGCGTCGTAGCTGGAGATGCCCGCGTAGAGCGCACGGCCGGAGCGAACAGCCTGATCGAGCGCCATCATGGTCTCCTCGACGGGCGTCTTCGGATCGGGGCGATGGGAGTAGAAGATGTCCACGTACTCCAGGCCCATGCGCTTGAGGCTCTGGTCGAGACTGGCGAGAAGATACTTGCGCGAGCCCCAATCGCCATAGGGGCCGGGCCACATGCCCCAGCCGGCTTTGGTGCTAATGATCAGTTCGTCGCGATGGGGCTTGAGGTCGAGGCGGAGGATTTCGCCGAAGTTGGTCTCGGCACTGCCTGGCGGCGGGCCGTAGTTGTTGGCCAGGTCGAAGTGGGTGATGCCGAGATCGAAGGCGCGGCGGACCATGGCGCGGCCGTTCTCGAAGACATCGATGCCGCCGAAGTTGTGCCAGAGGCCGAGCGAGATGGCCGGAAGCTGGATGCCGCTTCTGCCGCAGCGGCGGTAGTGCATGGTGTCGTAACGCTGTTCGTTGGCGATGTACATGGTGTGCTCCTTTTGAACGAGGGAGGTCGGGGTTCGTGGTTTCCCGCCCATTTCGCAAAGAGCGCGAAATGGATGGGGCACCCAGCAAAGCGGCGGCGGAAGTCTCTCGACCCCCTCAGAATCCTATCAGGAACGATGCTCTCACAGAATGGAGCGGGGCGGGTGGGCCGAAGATCACCTGTCTTATCCCGCTGAACCATTTGACATCTGTTGCGTTACGCGTTACGCTGTCTTATGATTCAAGCCTTCCGCCACAAAGGGTTGAAACGCCTTTTTGAGGACGACGACCCTCGCGGCGTGAAGGCGGAGCATCTGGCCAAGCTCCGTAACATCTTAGCCCGCCTGGATGCGGCCGGCTCCGCCGAGGATATGAATCTGCCGGGATTCAATCTGCACACGCTGAAAGGTTCTTTGCAGGGCTTCATGGCGGTTACGGTTCGAGCCAACTGGCGAGTGATCTTTCGATTTGCCGAAGGCCATGCGTACGATGTCGATTACCTGGATTACCACTAAGGAGGTTTCCCCATGCCGATGAAGAATCCGCCTCACCCCGGCAGCGTTGTTTTTTACGAATGCATTGAGCCGCTTGGACTTACGATTACGCAAGCGGCGCAGGCTCTGGGCGTGACGCGCACCACGCTCTCCGAGCTGGTCAATGGCAGGCGCGGCATCTCGCCTGAGATGGCCGTCCGGCTCTCTCAGGTCTTTGGCGGCAGCGCACAAAGCTGGATAACGCAGCAAGCTCACTACGACTTAGCGCAGATTCCCGCTGACCGTATTCAGCTCAAGCGCCTGGCCGTGGCCTGAAGCCACCTGCGGTTGGGCCAGCCGCCTTCGGCTCGGAGTGCTGGTTACAGGGGCAAGCCGTGAGCAAATTGTTTGAAGAGATGGCACAAGGAACGGCGGAAGCCCGCGCCTACATGGAAGGCGAGCGCAAGGGTTACAAGGTGACACAGCCCGAGACCGTGGACGTGCGGGGTCTCCGCAAGCGCATGCGCCTGAGCCAGGGGCGTTTTGCGGAGAGTTTCGGTTTGTCGGTGGATGCCGTTCGCCATTGGGAGTCGGGCCGCCGCCAGCCGGAAGCTGCTGCACGCGCGCTTCTTACCGTCATTGCCGCCGACCCTGAATTTGTTAAGCGCACCTTGGCTAGAAGTGCGTGAAGCACCTGCGGTGCGGCCAGCGGCCTTCGGCGCGAAATGCGGGCTGAATACATCCCTTGTCCCAAAAGCGGACATGGGGCACCCATATTTTCGGGATCGTCAGACCTGGGCCGCCCGCCCGGAAGTTCACGTGGATTTGGAGTTTCAATTGTGGTGATGGAACAAAAAGTTTGCCCACTTTGCCGGATTACAAAGCCTTTGAAAGATTTCCGCAAAAGTCACTTCATACCGGCGAGTCTGTATCACTCCGGCAAGAAGGGGCTCCAGTATGGCACACGGTCGGGGACCGGTCGTTTGGACAGGCACATCAAAGACTTGCTGCTATGCAGTACCTGTGAACGTCTTTTGGACCAGGGCGGCGAGTCGTATGTGCTTTCTCAGATCGCCGCCAAGATGACGGACGAATTTCCGCTCCACAGGATGCTCAGTCTTGCCCTACCCCGTGAAAGCTATCCAGACATTTCTCGCTTTTCTGGAGACGATCTCGGAATCGACATGGAAAAGTTTGCTCATTTCGCGTTGGGCGTTGTATGGCGAGCAGCAATACACGATTGGACGATGCCGGATGGGACAATACTTCCCAGGCAGGCAATAGGCGACTTCGAACCGCCGATACGAAGCTATCTATTGGGCAGCACGTTTCCACAGGACACATCGGTCATTGTCATTGTCTGTAGCGATCATCAATCCCGACGCATCTGGAACACGCCAACCATTTTGATTGAAGCGAACTGTCTCAACTTAAGATTTCACGCACGTGGCGTATTTTTTCGCGTGTTGATGGGTTATCAGATGCCTGAGGCGTTCCGCGAGATGTCCTGCATTTCACCCCGAAAATGTCTTTTCTACGGGAGTGCATCGCATCGAATGTCCGAAATCATGGCTATCTTCGAGCCTACTAAAGTGGAGTAGTGTTTTCGGGGAAGAACACCGGACAGACGGGACGTTCCGTCTGTCCCCGGTTCCCCCGGTTTCAGTGCTATCCCAGATTCTCAAATGCGGGGGTTTGAGACCTGGAAATCCCCTAGCTCAGAATGCCCTTGACCGTAACTTCCTTGCGGCCGTCGGCGGGGGGAGTTACAACGTTTCCGTCGATCGGCGAGCCGTCCACGGTTAGAGCAATGTTGTTTCCATCTCCCTGGCGCTCGATGGAGATTTTGTAGACGACTCCGCGATAGCTGCGAGTGGCTGTGAATCCTGGCCAACTGGTTGGAATCACCGGGGCGATCTCCAATCCGTCAAGCGAGGTGCGGATGCCGAGGATCCATTGCGCGATGGCGTAGTAGTTCCACGCCGCCGTGCCGGTGAGCCAGGAGTTCTTGGCCTCGCCGAAGGTGGGCGCGTCCCGGCCCGCGATCATCTGGGCATACACGTATGGTTCACAGCGATGCAGGTCGCCGATCTCCTCGCGCGCGGAGGGGTTGATGCGGCTGTAGTAGTCGTGCGCCAGATCGCCGTGGCCCAGACGGGTTTCGCCGATCATGACCCATGGATTGACGTGGCAGAAGATGCCGGCGTTCTCTTTGTAGCCAGGAGGATAAGAGGAGATTTCGCCCATCTCGATGTAATAGCGGGTGTAGGCCGGCTGCTGGACGACGATGCCGTGTTTGGTGGCGAGATGCTCCGAGACGGCGGCGAGGGCGCTGGCGGCCTTGCCATCGTCGAGACCGATGCCGGCCAGCGTGCAGTAGCCGTTGGACTCGATGAAGATCTTGCCCTCGTCACATTCTTTCGACCCGATCTTGCCGCCAAAGTCGTTGTAGGCGCGCAGGAACCATTCGCCGTCCCAGCCGTGCTGGAGGATAACGGATTCCATTTTGGCGGATTCGGCAAGATACGATGCGGCTTCGGCTGCAAGACCGCGGCGGTTGGCGATTGCGGCCAGTTCGCGGCCCGCATGAACGAAGAGGCCGGCGATGAAGACCGACTCGGCCACCTTGCCGTCCTTGTTGGTGGTGGTCTGGAAGCTCTGGCCGGGGGTGTCGGAGAAGCAGTTGAGGTTGAGGCAGTCGTTCCAGTCGGCGCGGCCAATCAGCGGCAGCCCATGCGGCCCGAGGCGGGCCAATGTGTAGTTGAAGCTGCGTTGCAAGTGGTCGTAGAGAGGCTTCTCGCTGCCCGGCTCGTTGTCGTACTGGACAGGCTCGTCCAAGATGCTCCAGTCGCCGGTCTCCTTGATGTAGGCCGAGACGCCGATGATGAGCCAGTGCGGATCGTCGTTGAAGCCGCTGCCAATGTCGTTGTTGCCGCGCTTGGTGAGCGGCTGGTATTGGTGATACGCGCCGCCGGTGGGCAGCTGCGTTGCGGCCAGGTCGAGGATGCGCTCGCGGGCGCGCGCCGGGGCCATGTGAACAAAGCCAAGCAGGTCTTGATTGGAGTCGCGGAAGCCCAGGCCGCGGCCGATGCCTGACTCATAGAACGACGCCGAGCGCGACATGTTGAAGGTGGCCATGCACTGGTAGGCGTTCCAGATATTGACCATGCGGTTGGTGTGAATGTCGGGCGTCGAGACCTGGAAGATGCCGAGCAGACTATCCCAGTAGAGGCGGAGGCGCTCGAAGGCAGCGTCGGCATGTGCGGGGTCGAGATATTTTGCGATGGTGGGCTTGACCAGCTTTTTGTTGATGGTCTGCGAACCGGGAGGGTCAAACTTTTCGGAGACTGGATTCTCGTGGTAGCCGAGGACAAAGACAATCTGCCGGGTCTCTCCGGGGGCCAGCGTTAGCTTGACCTGATGCGCGCCGATGGGCTGCCAGCCGTGGGCGATGGAATTTGTTAACTGGCCGGCCTCGACGGTGGCGGGCTTGTCCCAACCGCGATAGCGGCCCAGGAAGGCTTCGCGCTGCGTGTCGAAGGCGGCGCCTGACTCGGAACAGGCAAAGTAGGCGAAGTGGTCGCGGCGCTCGCGGTACTCGGTCTTGTGATAGATGACGCCGTCTTCGACTTCGACCTGGCCCGTGTTGAAGTTGCGCTGGAAGTTGGTGGCGTCGTCCTGCGCATCCCAGAGGCAGAACTCGATGGACGAGAAGGCCGAGATCGACGCCTTCACCGCGCGCTTGTTGGTGACGGTGAGCTGCCAGATTTCGAGATTCTCGTCGAGGGGCACAAAGTAGCGCGTGTGCGCCTCAATGCCGGCGTATTCCGAGCCGATAGTGGTGTAGCCCATCCCGTGGCGGCAGGTGTAGTCCTTAAGGTCGTGGCGCGTGGGCTGCCACGAGGGCGACCAGAACTCTTTGGATTCATCGTCGCGCAGGTAGATGTAGCGCCCGCCGAAGTCCATGGGCACATTGTTGTAGCGGTAGCGGGTGAGGCGGCGCAGGCGGGCATCGCGATAGAACGAGTAGCCTCCGGCGGTGTTGGAGATGATCCCGAAATATGCCTGGCATCCAAGGTAGTTGATCCAGGGCAGGGGCGTATCCGGTTGCGTAATCACGTATTCGCGATTCAAATCGTCAAAATAGCCGAACTTCATTGTTCGTGTTCCCTCGTTGAAACCTTCCGTAGTATAGCCCTCGGCACAGGCCCCATCCAATGCGGATTTGCACCGCGCACAAGCGTAAAAAGCATTAGCCCAGGCTAAATCCGAGAGCCGTCCCATGTGTCTGGAATCGTTGCCACAATTCAGGCAGATGTGAGAAGATTTGGTGTTTTGAAGATACTCTGAGAGTTGCCGATCCCGCCAAGAGCGGAGAGAAGATGCCCGCGGGCATTGAGGAGTGGAATGCTGCACCTTCACGCTGTTGACATCGCAATCATCGTGGCCTACTTGATCAGCACGGTATTGATAGGCTACTGGGTTTCAAAACGCGCCTCGCAGAGCATGCAAAACTACTTTCTCGGCGGCAACTCGATGCCGTGGTACATGCTGGGCATTTCCAACGCTTCGGGAATGTTCGATATCAGCGGGACCATGCTGCTGGTCTATTGGATGTTTGTCTACGGCCTGAAGAGCGTCTGGATTCCCTGGCTCTGGCCGACCTTCAACCAGATATTCCTGATGGTCTATCTCTCCTCCTGTCTTCGGCGCTCGAAGGCGATGACCGGGGCGGAGTGGATCAAGACGCGCTTTGGCACAGGACGCGGCGCGCAGTTATCGCACATCATCGTGGTCATCTATGCCTTCGTCAGCATCATCGGATTCTTCACATACGGGTTCAAGGGCATTGGCAAGTTTGCCGCGGAGTTTTTGCCCTTCCATCTTTCGCCCAACGAATACGCGCTGATCCTGATCGCGATCACCGCTATTTACGTAATTAAGGGCGGCATGATCAGCGTGGTCATCACGGAAGTGGTTCAGTTTTTTATTCTGGCCATCGCCTCGTTTGCGGTGGGCGTAATCGCCATGATGAAGGTCTCTCCGGATACCCTGCATCGGATGGTGCCTCCCGGCTGGGACAACCTCTTCTTTGGGTGGCATCTGGGCCTGGACTGGACGACACTGTTGCCCGCGGCCACGGCAAAGATTTCCCAAGACAAATACGAGTTGTTCGGCTTCTTCGTGATGATGCTGCTCTTCAAGGGCATCCTGATCTCGGCGGCAGGCCCGGCTCCCAACTACGATATGCAGCGCGTGCTCTCTTCCAAGAATCCGCGCGAGGCTTCGATGATGAGCGCGTGGGTCAATATCGTGCTTACCCCTCCTCGCTACTTCCTCATTATTGGCTTGACAGTGCTGGCCGCGGCCTTCTTTGGCCCTGATCTGCGCGCCATGGGCGCGAATCTCGATTTTGAGAATGTTTTGCCTATGGCGTTGGGCAGGTTCGTCCCCGCCGGTCTGCTGGGTTTCCTGATCGCGGGCCTGTTGGCGGCCTTCATGTCAAATTTTGCGGCCACGGTGAACGCCGCGCCGCCGTATTTTGTCAACGACATCTACAAGCGCTTCATCAACCCCAATGCCAGCCCCAAGACCTACGTGCGCCTCGCCTATCTGGCCTCTTTCGCCGTCGTGGTGATCGGCGTCCTGATCGGATGGAACGTCACCTCGGTGAACTCGGTGGTGATGTGGATCGTCTCCGGATTGTGGGGCGGTTATACCGCGTCGAATGTTTTGAAATGGTACTGGTGGCGCTTTAATGGGTACGGCTACTTCTGGGGCATGATCACAGGCATCACTTCCGCTTTGGTGCTGGCGTTTCCTGGATTGCTGGATAGCCTGCCGATCGTGCAAAGCTTCCAAGCCAAGTACCCCGTCAACCTGGAGGTTACGATTGTCTTCCCACTGGTGCTGTGCATCTCATTGATCGGCTGCCTGCTGGGCACTTATCTCACCAAGCCGGAGTCTGACGAGGTACTGATCGACTTCTATCGGCGTGTGCGGCCATGGGGCTTCTGGGGGCCGATTCTCAAGAAGGTGCTTGCCGAAGATCCCGGCTTCAAGCGCAACAGGGACTTCTTCCGCGATATCTTCAATATCGCCGTCGGCATCGTGTGGCAGGTATCGCTGGTGGCGCTGCCGCTGTATATCGTGATTCAGGAGTTCGATCGCGTGGCAATCACTTTGGGAGTGATTCTGACAACGTCGCTGATCCTCAAGTTCACCTGGTACGACCATCTGAACGAGCGCGAGGTTGAGACGGATCTGGCTGCCGCGAACGATTGAGGAACGGCGGCGGCTTGACCGCGATGCGGAGCAATCATGCAAAGAGAGTTTCCATCGGCGCCGCTGGTGGGCGTGGGCGCGGTGGTGGTGGATGAGGGCCGGGTGCTGCTGGTGCGGCGCGGAACTGAGCCGCTCAAAGGGCATTGGTCGCTGCCGGGTGGCCTGGTGGAACTGGGCGAGGGGCTGCGCGATGCGGTGATCCGCGAGGTGAGGGAAGAGACCGGGCTGATCGTCGAGCCGCTGGAACTGATCGAATTGCTGGACCGTATTCATCGGGATGAAAAGAGCGTCCGCTACCATTATGTGATTGCGGATTATCTTTGCCGGGTGACGGGCGGCGCGCTGCGGGCGGCGTCGGACGCGGATGCGGTGCGGTGGGTGGAGCGGGCGGAATGGAATAGCCATAGTGCCCTTTGCCTGGAGCCGATCGCCGCGCGGGTCATCGAGGCTGGTTGGCAAAGAGCGCAAGCAATCAACGACAAATTGCGAGAGGGGCGATGAGAGCGATCAAGCGGCTGTTTGGCGTTGCGGGCGTGCTGGCGCTGGCTGGCGGGATCGGCTTCTGGGAGCGCCCGGTGAGCTTCTTCAACGAAGGCTCCTATTTGCTGGAGCACGTTACCGGAGTGGAGAGCCGCAGCGTGCAGGTTGAGGGCTATCACGTGCATTACCTTGCCTCGGGACCGGCGGACGGGAGGGCGGTGGTGCTGGTGCATGGGCTGGGCGGAAGCGCCGAGGAGTGGCACAACCTGACGCACTATCTTGTGGGCGCCGGCTTCCGCGTCTATCGACCCGATCTGCCCGGCTTTGGACGCAGCGAGAAGCCTGCGAATTTTTCGTATTCGGTATCGGATCAGGCCGAGGTGGTGACCGGATTTATGGATGCGCTGGGACTGAAGCAGGTGGACCTATGCGGCGTATCGATGGGCGGTTGGATTGTGCAACTGGCAGCCGCGAAGCATCCGGAGCGGGTGCGGCGGCTGATTGTCTTTGACGCAGTTGGGATTAACGAGAAGCCCACCTGGAATACAGCGCTGTTTACCCCCGCCACGCCCGCCGAACTCGACCAACTGGAAGCGCTGCTGATGCCCAACCCACCCAAGACGCCGGGCTTCATCGCGCGGGATATTGTGCGCTTCTCGAATGAACGGGCTTGGGTGGTTCATCGGGCGGTGGCCACGATGCTGACCGGCAAGGACACTACCGACGCGGTGCTTCCAGGGCTGAAGATGCCGATGCTGATTGTGTGGGGCGCAGTGGACCGCATTGCGCC
>JBEKPI010000040.1:0-21454 GCA_049520855.1 Occallatibacter sp. | reverse complement strand
TCGATCGGCTGCGCCACATGCCACAATCCAACCCTCGGCCCGACGCAGGTCTCGAACCTAGTTCCGGCGCTGAGCCAGCAGACGTTCCATCCCTTCACTGACCTAGAGATCCACGACATGGGCACGGGTTTGGCGGACAATATTTCGCAGGGCAGCGCCGGCGGCGACCAGTTCCGCACGGCGCCGCTGTGGGGATTGGGACAACGGATCTTCCTCGATCACGACGGCCGTACTCTCAACCTCAACACGACCATTGAGAATCACTCCAGCAATGGCAGTGAAGCCAATACGGTGATTACGAATTTCAATAACCTCAATCTCAAGGAGAAGCAGGAATTGTTTGACTTCCTGCGCTCGCTGTAACCTTTCGCCTCTTGCTGGCGAGACATACCTTTGTGTCTCGCCAGCTTCCTTTCGTTCTGGAAGAAGATGCGCGACTGGTCCGCCATGGCGACCTGACTAAAATTGCTTGATTTCGGAGAAAGAACATGAATTCTCGACTGCTCTATTTTCTGGCTGTATCGACCTTGTCCGCGGGATTGCCGGCCTGGGGGCAAGCGGCCGGGCCGCAAGATTCTCCCAAGAGCAACCTCAGCATCTCCGAGGATCCGCAGCACATGACCAAGGTGCCTCAAGGAGTCATCCTGGTAAAGGGCGCATGGCCAAGCGCAAGCGATTCTGCAACTCCGGTGCCGGAAGACGGAAACGTGACCGGCAACATCTTCAACGACCCGTATTTTGGAATCAGCTGGGCTCTCCCCCCGGATTGGCTGGAGAAATACAAAGGACCGCCTCCGTCGGATAGCGGCCGTTATGTACTGACGCAGATCGTCCCCGCGGACTCATTCAAAGGGCCGGCTCTCGGAAGCATCCTCATCACGGCCGAGGACATGTTCTTCACGCCTCTTCCCGCGGCCAACTCAGTGGAACTCATCAACTATTCGAAGGACAATTTGCAGGCCGACTACAAGGTTGAAAGACTGCCCACCCAGACCACGATCGGCGGCCGCTCGTTCACGGACTTCGCGTACTGGTCCCCGGTAGCCGAGCTGCACTGGTATGTTCTGGCTACCCAAATCCGCTGCCACACGGTGGAAGTGGTGCTAAGCAGCCGCGACACAAAACTCCTCGATAACTTGATGCAGGGCTTGAGCAAGATGAAGTTGCCTGCGGAAGACAGTCCGACAGGCGGAGATGCTGTTCCTGTGTGCATCAAGGATTACGCGAGCGGCGAAAACATGATTGCGCGTGTCGATCCAATCTTCACCGAGCGCCGCTTCAACGCTGTTCCAGTTCGAATCGTCATCGACAAAGATGGCAAGATAAAACACATTCATTTTCTCCGAGCGTTTCCAGATCAGGCAAAGGCCATCACAGATGCTCTGGGACAATGGAAGTTCAAGCCGTATCTGCGGGACGGACATGCGGTTGAGGTGGAAACCGGCCTCATGTTCGGGTACGCGCCGCGTCCGGCGGTAACCACGGCAAAAGGTTCCGCGCCCAAGTAATGCGCAAAAGACTCCGGACGTCGCGTCGCGGAGGATTCTGTGCTTCTAGAGCATTTTCGGAAATAGTGTGAACTTTATTAAGTCATCGTGGGTCGTCGCTCCCTACTGTTCGCGACGACTTTAGGTCATGGATTCGGTCTACAGCATTTCCGAAAATCCTGTAACTCGTCATGCATGTTCAACGCGGGTTGAAGTTCTTGAGCCGGCACAAAAGGAGGCCTATGATCCAAAACCGCGGCGTGAGACCCTGGGGACTTAAGATCGTCCTGTGCGCGAGCATCCTTGCCTATTGTTCCTCGGCGTCCCTTGCAGCGGACAAGGTTACAGGCGTAGTCCGCAATCAGACCCACAACCGGCCAGCGGCTGGCGACGAAGTGATTCTTCTCGGCGCCGGCCAGGGCGCGCAAGAGGAAGCACGCACCAAGACCGACTCGCAGGGGGCGTTTACCCTCGAGTTGAACCAACCCGGCAAGCCGCACCTGGTCCGCGTGATTCATCAAGGCGTCAACTATGATCGGCGGGTCTCAGGGGCCAATGCAATGTCAATCGACGTAGCCGATGCGGCGGCCAAGGTACAGGCCATTGGCGGCGGCATCGAGATCGTCCGCGCAGGCACTCTTGGCAACCTGCTGCATGTCTCCGACATGGTTGAGATCAAGAACGATTCCAACCCGCCGATGACGGAGGCAAGCGACCGGACCTTCGAGGTCTACCTGCCCGGCAATGCGAAGATCGATTCGGTCCTGGCTGCCGGTCCCGAAAACATCGGAGTAATGATTTCAGCGACACCCGTCCGGGGCGAGCCTGGACACTTCACTGTGAACTTCCCCTTGCGGCCGGGATCCACCAAGTTCGCTTTCAACTACGACCTGCCTTACGACGGCCACGCCACTTTTCGCACCAAGAACATGTATCCGCTGGACCAGGTGGCTGTCATGATTCCGCGGACGATGACATTTGCGTCACGGTCCGCCGCCTTTCAGATTCTTCCCGTGGGTAACAGCAGATATCAAGTGGAGGCGGCCGAGCAGGTGAAAGCGGGTGAGGAACCGGAGTTCGAAATCTCCGGGGCTGGAGCGCTTCCCTCATTACAGGCTCAAGTTCATGCTCCTCCACAGGCTCAGAATCATGTTCCACCGCAACCGCCTGCCGGTGCTCTGACTGCTCCTTCGCTTTCCACCCAGGACGGTTTCGGAGCACAAGCTAGCAACAGGAATGCTTTGGGGTCAATACGCGTCTCAAAGCTATCCGCACCGCCATCACGGTTTCTAATGTGGGTTCTCGGAGCCGGCGCTGTTCTAATGCTTGGAACATTCGGGTCGCTTGTTTGGCGCAGAAGGAACCCGTCCACCAGCGCGATGATGAGGGCTGCGCACGCGACTGGACAGGCTGGGGAGAGATCGGCGTCCTTGGTGGAGGCTTTGAAGGAAGGGCTGTTTCTGCTTGAAAGCGACCGGTTGCAAGGCGCCATCCGCAAGGGAGAGTATGCATCGGTAAAGCAAGCTCTAGAAGGGACAATCGAGTGGGCCTTGGCACGGACCGCGGCCCGCAGAGGAGCCACCCCCAATTGACCTGCACTCACCATAGCGTAGGGCTGTAGCTCGGTTGAGCACAAAGCACTTTGTCTCCCGCTCGCTGACGTTGTGATCGATAGGCGCTGTGCCATCGAAACAGAATACGTTCAGTTCAGCCCACTGCCTACCACTTATTTCACCGCCCGACCATCGGATGCCGCGGTGTTGCTAACCGGGCCGGCTCGCCGGCCGGCAGGATCCGCACTATTACAAGCTGCCCGGTCTCGGTCTTTGGCGCGGGCGCGGGCTTCGCGGGCGTAAGATGCCAGGAGCCAGGCCACGTCTTTGGGTTGGGCGAGCGGGGCGTGGATGGGTGCGGAGTTTGGTTCGCTTGAATGAAATGCGGCGAGTTAGCGCCCGCTGCGCGGGGGTTGGCGAGTTAACAAGTTGGCGGGACGTTTGGGTTTGGGCGTGGCTTCATGACATGGGTGGGCAACGCGGTCCATCGAGCTTTGAGGAACGAGAGGGACGCGCGGGGCAGTTGCGGGAACGGGGATCGTGTTCGCAGGCGGGATTCGTTCCGCCCAGCCGGGGCGGGTTCGTTCTGGTGGGACACATTCCCAGGGCTTCGCTCTGGGCTATTTTCGATGCCTGGGAGGCGCGTGGAAGCCTGGCCGCTTCAAGGGGCTGCCGGGAGATGGTTCGGTTTCCTGCTGTGGCTGTGGGGGCAAGCCTTCCGCCGAAAAAAGCGAGAAGCAGATCCCTTCGACGTTGCTCAGGGCAGGCTTTCGACTGCGCTGCGCTCCGCTCAGGATGACATGGATGGGGCACGGAGAGTTTTGGGGAATTCGAGCAGTCCGTTTCTGGCCGTAACGGGTCGCGGGTAGGGAGGAAATTGGGACCAAACGAGTGTGACGTAGAACACCAACTGAGGGTGGTCCTGTCGTGTCACAATTAGGGTTCTCTCATTCTTTTTCATCTCTCGATTCGGCAGGAGGAGTTCTTTCCCATGGAATGTGTGACTGGAGTGGAGTCTTTGAAGGTGCTGGCGGCAGGACCGCTGGTGCATGCGAATCTTTGTGCCGCGCAACTGGTGGAGACCGCGCTGCTGCGCGGCGAGGCGCGGTTGGCGGCCAACGGCGCCCTGGTAGCGGTGACCGGCGCGCGCACCGGACGGAGCCCTAAAGACAAGTTCACCGTGGACGACGCGGCGACGCACGAGCTGGTGGACTGGGGCAAGGTGAACAAGCCTTTTGCGCCGGAGCGGTTTGAGGCGCTGCTGGAGCGGGTGACCGAGCACCTGAGCGCGCGCGACCTGTATGCGCAGGATCTCTACTGTGGGGCCGACCCGGCTTACCGGCTGCCGATTCGCGTCATCAGCGAGTACGCCTGGCACTCGCTGTTTGTGCATCAGCTTTTTGTCCGGCCCGATGCCGAGGCGCTGGCCTCGCATGTGCCGGAGTTCACGGTGATTGCCGCGCCGGAGTTCGAGGCCGTGCCGGAACGCGACGGGACCGCTTCGAGCGCGTTCATTCTGGCGGATTTCACGCGCAAAATCGTGCTGATTGGCGGGACGAAATATGCCGGGGAGATGAAGAAGTCGATCTTCGGCGTGATGAACTTTCTGGTGCCGGGGCGGGACGTGCTGCCCATGCACTGCTCGGCCAATGTGGGCGCGGATGGGGTGACGGCGCTGTTTTTTGGGCTTTCGGGCACGGGCAAGACGACGCTCTCGGCCGACCCGGCGCGGCGGCTGATCGGCGACGACGAACACGGCTGGAGCCCCGCCGGGGTTTTCAATTTTGAAGGCGGGTGCTACGCGAAGTGCGTGGACCTGACCGAGGAGAAGGAGCCGCAGATCTATCGGGCGATCCGGTTTGGGTCGGTGCTGGAGAATGTGATTCTGAATGAGGAGCGGGAGCCGGATTATGCCGACATTCGCCTGACGGAGAATACGCGCGCGGCTTACCCGGTGGACTTCATCGAGAACGCGGTGATTCCGGGGGTGGGCGGGCATCCGCGCAATGTGATGTTCCTGGCGGCCGATGCGTTTGGGGTGCTGCCGCCGATTGCGCGGCTGACGCCGGAGCAGGCGATGTACCACTTCCTGTCGGGATATACAGCGAAGCTGGCGGGGACCGAGACGGGCGTCAAGGATCCTGCGCCGGAGTTTTCGGCTTGCTTTGGCGCGCCATTTTTGCCGCTGGCTCCGCGGGTGTATGCGGAGATGCTGGGCAAACGGCTCAAGCAGCATGACGCCTCGTGCTGGCTGGTCAACACCGGTTGGTCCGGGGGCAAGTTTGGCGTGGGCAAGCGCATGAGCCTCAAGATTACGCGCGCGCTGGTGAATGCGGCGCTGGACGGACGGCTGAAGGATGTGGAGTTCGTGACCGAGGCGGCGTTCGGGCTGAGTATTCCGGTGAGCTGCCCCGGCGTTCCGGCGGAGATACTGAACCCGCGCAACGCCTGGGCCGACAAGGAAGGCTACGACCGCACGGCTGCCGATTTGGCTGGCCGGTTTGAAGCCAACTTCCAGAAATTCGACGCTTCCGAGGCGATCCGCGCGGCTGGGCCGAAGGCAAAGTAGACGCGCAACAGACGAGAGGGGCTTCGATCGGGCAGGCTTGCCGATTGAGGCCCCTCTTGCGTTTGGGGGCCGCGATTGGCAGGCTGCCGCCCGAAGGCCGCTGGATCGCCGGGAACATTTGAGACGCGGGTTGCGTAGAGTTGATTGGCGCGGTCAAGCCCTGAGTTCCTTCGCGCCTGCGATTGCACAAGGAGAATTCCATGCGAAAGATCGTCGGCGTTGCCGGCCTGGCTGCAGTGCTCTGTCTCGCGGTTCCTTTCGGTTTTGCCAAGACTCCCGCGGCAACGCAGAGCGGCACGATCGTGATCGTCTTCAAGGATGGCCACCGGCAGAGTTTCAATCTCTCCGATATTGAGCGGGTGGAGTTTCCCGTGGCCGCGGGCGCGGCCGCCGAGAAAAGCTCCGCCAACTCGCAGTTGCCGTCCCGCAATCGTTTCCTGGGAAAGTGGGAGGTTGGCGATGGCGGGGGTGGCACCTTTACCATCACGCTGGAGGACAGCGGCGATGCCTGGCGCTCGCGCAATCATGAACATGGCCGTTGGGTCTATGCAGACGGCGAGGCGCGCGTGACCTGGGACGATGGCTGGCAGGATGTGATCCGCAAGGTCGGCTCGATCTACCAGAAGTTCGCGTACAAGGCAGGCACATCGGTGACCGATACGCCCGACAACGTGGATAGCGCCCAGAGCACCACGCCGCATCCGATTTAGGGCGGCGTCGGGGTTGACTGAGCGGGCGGCGCGGAGTCTGCCCGCGGCGTCATCTTATAGAGGATCAACTTGGTCCTTTCATCGTCGTCGAAGACAGGATAACTTGCAGCCTCTTCCAGCCGGAAGGGGGCAAGCATCGCTTGGTTCTCCTGAGCGATGTCATTCCACACGAGATACCATCCGGGCTGGTAAAGCGATACTTTCCGAGCCGTATCCTGCGTGCCGTAGGCATCGTCGATAGAGGGAATTCCCGTCATGAGCGAGATCTGACTGCCGCTCACGCCGAGGATCAGTTGTCTTTGGCTGGGATCGCCGGCGACGATGCTCCGGATGGAATTTGCCGCGTCGCGGAACTGGTACTGGCGCTGCGATAGGTACTGGGCGATCATCGCAATGTTTGCCGCTGCCGAAAGCGCCAGCACGAAGACAAGGACGACGGCGGTTCGCCTGTATTGCGACGCGAGTGCGGCATAGGCAAGAACAACGATGAAGACGAGCGGAGCCAGCATGGCCAGGAAATATCTTGGCGCGTAGTCATCCTGGCGGCTGAAGATAAAGCCGGCCTGCGAGGCAAGGGCGATCCAGGAGGCCGCAAAGAGCGGATTGTGCCATAGCTTTCGCTTCCAGACGAGCGCGAGCGCTAAGATCAACAGGCCTGCCGGATACAAGAATCGGTCAACCCAGAAGCAGTTATGCAGCAGGTCCGAGAAGGTGGCCAGCACATTCCTCCAGACGATGACGGGCATGGCGTTGACGGAGAAGAAGTAGTGGAAGTCGTCGCCATAACCCAAGGCCGCGGCAAGGGCCGCATAAGCTTTCAGCAGCGCGGCGGGGAGCAAGGCGACCGCCAGAGCGGCGCGCAGGAATCCTGCCGGCTTGAGATCCATCGCATTCCATGCGAGCCAAAAGACTGGGGGAACGAGCAGAGCCGCCGTCGTCTTGGTGAGAATCATGAGACTGACAAGCAGCGGCAACGCCAGCATCGGCCAAACCCGCTTTGCGGATGCGAAGGAAGCAACCAGCAGGAGCAGGCAAAACTCGAAAAGGACCAGCGTATCCAGAATCGCCAGCCGGCTAAAAAAGAAGGCGAAGGGACTGGCCGACAAGAGCAGCACCGCGAGGACCGCCGGGGCGGCCGGCGTAATGACTTTGCCGCCGGTGTAGCGGCGGACGAGAAGGAAAACCACGCCGAGCGTGGCGATTGAGATTGCGACGTTCAGCGCCCGCGCCGCGACGACGCTAATTCCGGTGAAATGAAAGACGATGCCCACCAAAGCCGGCCAAACCGGCACCGCAACGGCGGGATTGTAGTCCCCGGCGAGATTCCAGTGACCAAGCAGAGAATGTCGGACTGCTGCATTGGCCCACCAGCCTTCATCGGTGAACTTCGCTTGATCGATTATCCAAGGCGAATCGTTGGGGAAGTCGGCCGAGAGGCAGCAGAATCTCAAAACGCTCAGCGCGAAGACGATCGCCAAGGCTGCGAGGCCAAACCAGCGGTTCGCAGCATCGTAGCTCCGAGCGTGCGTCTGTTCGTGGCCCTCCTCAACCGGTAGCTCTGGAATCATAGCTTTCAGAGTAATTGATGGGTGGTTTCGTCTGAAAGATCGCAGGGAACCCCATTTCCCCCGCCGGGAACACTTCGCCGATCTCCGGTGTCTACACAAGTACAGTGGTTCCGATCGGGAGATCCGGGGTGCCTTGAGCCCCGCTCCCCGCGCCGACTCAGCGCGCGGAGCGGTAAGCCCGTTCGCGCTTGAAATGGCCTCCCAGCCGGCGCGGCTGAATGTGCACCACAGGGAGGCAGGCCATGTTTGAAGACTCCACCTTTGAATCCGCGGGTAGAATCCATACCGCCAGTCGCCGCTGGATGATCGCGTCCTTCGCGTTCTACGCCTCCATCGTGCTGGCATGCGTCGTGATTCCGCTCATGTTCCCCGAGGCGCTGCCAATCCTGGGCATCCCCATCCTGGTTGCCGTGCCGGCGCCGCTTTCCAATCCGCAAACGCCAAAAACACGGCCGTCTCACGCGCCAGCCACCCAGCCTACACCCACCTGGACACTGACAATACCGACAGTGATTCCCAGATTCATTCTCACGCCCAGCGCGCCGGAGCCCCAAATTATAACCGCGCTGGATGAGCCGAACGGCATCCCTGGCGGCATCCCTACGGTCCTTCCACTCCACGCAGCGCCAATCGTTGTCCAGTCGACGGCGAAGCCCCGGCTGCGTATCTCCTCCATGGATGAAGAGGTCCGGCTGATCCACCAGACGAAGCCGGCGTATCCGCCTATCGCCGTGGCTACCCGCACGGAGGGCACGGTAATACTCGCTGCCACCATCTCCAAGACCGGGAGCATCGAGAATCTACGCGTCACCAGCGGGCCGGCTCTCTTGCAGAAAGCCGCTCTCGATGCGGTCGAGACCTGGCGCTACCAGCCTTATCTGCTCGATGGAGAGCCTGTTGAGGTAGAGACTACTGTCAGCGTGACGTTTACGCTGGGGCGGTGAAGCCCGGCGCGCGGCAACAACGGCCGCCCCAGAGCCCGACTGCGAGGCCAGGGGTGCGTCTCAGTGACCATCCGGCCGGGCCTCGTTGAGGCCGGCAAAGATGGCGTCGTAGCGGCCGCTTGCGGCGGCATAGCGCAGGCCCTTGACGTTTTCGACGCAGATTTCGGCGGGCGTCGGCTGCGTCTTGAAGATCGCCATCACCTCGGCGATGAATTTATCGAGCGGCATGGCGCGCGGGTCGTTGGCACCGCTCATCAGGTGCGTGGCCACATAGGGCGGGATCAGTTCGATCACTTCGATTTGCGTTTTTCTGAGCTGGTAGCGAAGCGATTGGGTGTAGGAGTGGATCGCCGCCTTGGTGGCGCAATAGGTCGGCGTCACCGCCAGCGGAAGAAAGGCCAGGCCCGACGAGACGTTGACGATGGCGGCCTGCGGCTGCGCAAGCAGGTGCGGCAGCAGCGCCGCCGTCAACCGGATGGGGCCGAGCAGGTTGGTGGTGACGATGGCTTCCGCGTTGGTCAAATCCTCCTGCTTGAGCAGGTCTTCGGGCCTCATGATGCCGGCGTTGTTGATGAGCACATTCAGCGCTGGAAACTCGGCGGCGGCCTGGGCGGCAAAGGCGCGGATTGCGGCGGGGGATTCGACGTCCAGGGTGAGCGACTTGATGCCGGGGTTGGCGGCCGTGGTTTCGTCCAGCGCCTCTCTGCGCCGCCCGGCGATGACGACCTGGTTGCCAAGCGCGTGCAGCTCTTGGGCAAGCCCGCGGCCTATGCCCGACCCGCCGCCGGTGATGAGGATGGTGTTGCCGGTGATGTTCATGGGGATGTGTGCCTCCAAAGGACATGATAGCGTCAACGCCTGCGCATAAAGACAAAAGGGCACTGCGTGATTGCCGTCTTCGGAAGCGCGGATCGTGTGTTCGGAAAGTGAGCTGTATCACATGACCATGTGGGATGGCTCACATACGGCCCTGCGTCAGGAACTCTATAAGTTTAGAAGCGATAGCAATCATTTCCATCCTATTCAACTGGATTTATGGGATCTCCGGGCGCGGCGTTTTCGAGAGGGTTTGATGAGTTTCTTCAAGGATGCAGGGCATCTTCTCCGGTTTGCGGGTCTATTCGTTCTCGCATTCCTGATATTTCTTGTGGCGCGCTACTTCTATGTGCCCAAGAGCTTTGGGCAATATGGGCACTATCGCGGGGCGGCGATCGGTGAGATCGCCCAGCGGCCGGTGAAGTTTGCTGGGCACGAGACCTGCGAGACCTGCCATTCGGACGAGGCCGCCAAGAAGACCGCCGGCAAGCACGCTCACGTGAATTGCGAGGCCTGCCACGGCGCGCTGGCAAACCATGCCAACGACCCATCGATCAAGCCGGTTCTGCCCGACACAGCGGTGCTCTGCGCCCGCTGCCACACGGCCAGCGCGGCCAAACCCAACGGCTTTCCGCAGGTGGTTCCGGCCGAACATTCGCAGGGGCTTCCCTGCGAAACCTGCCACCAGCCGCACAGCCCCGGAATGGATGCGCCGGCTGCGAACGCTCCGGCCGCGGGAGGCGCGAAATGAATATCTCACGGCGTCAAATGCTGATTCTTTTGCCGGCGGCGGCGGTTGCATGGAAGTCGGTGCTGGCCGGAACCCCGGAAGACTCGCCCAATTACAAGATGTCCGATCACTGGTGGGGCATGTTGATCGACATTCCCAAGTGCATCGGCTGCGGCAACTGCGTGCGCGCCTGCGCCACCGAGAACGACGTGCCGGACGGCCACTTCCGCACCTGGGTGGAACGCTATCACAGGTCGGACTGGCCGATGACCGAATCCGGGGAAGTTACGCCCAACCCCTTGATCGTCCCCGAGGTCATCTCGCCCGACGGCGGCAAGGAAGGGTTTCCGGTCGCCACGGATGAAAGCGGAAAGTATTTCTTCGTGCCCAAGATGTGCAATCACTGCGCGGACTCGCCCTGTACGCAGGTTTGCCCGGTGGGCGCCACCTTTGTGGCTCCGGACGGCGTGGTGCTGGTGGACCCGGAGTACTGCCTGGGCTGCGCCTATTGTGTGCAGGCCTGCCCCTATGGCTGCCGCTACATTCATCCCACCAAGGAAGTTGCCGACAAATGCACGCTCTGCTACCACCGCATCACCAAGGGGCTGACGACCGCGTGCTGCGAGGCATGCCCGACCGGGGCGCGGCAACTGATCGATCTGAAGAATCCAAAAGACCCGATCCACGAGTTTCTGAAGACGCACACCGTGCAGGTGTTGAAGCCGCAGATGGCCACCGGCGCGAAGCTCTTTTACAACGAACTGGACGGCTCGGTGCGGTAAAGACAGCCATTAGCTGTCAGCTTTCAGCTATCAGCTTGTTCATGCGCGTTGAAACTGAATGAAACGGACGGAGCGGCTATAGAGCTGCGAAAGACACAAGGGGATTGAAGACGCAGGGCCAAGCTGACGGCTGATGGCTGAAAGCTGATAGCTGTTTTTGAAGCGAGGAATTATGAACGGTGTTGAAGGCTACATGTATCCAAACGAAGTCACTCTCTTTTGGAGCGTGCTGATCGTTTTGTACCCGTTCATCACGGGACTGGTGGCGGGCGCATTCATTCTGGCGTCTCTGGAGCGCGTCTTCCTGGTGGAGGCGGTGAAGCCCACCTACCGGCTGGCGCTGCTGACGGCCCTGTCCTTCCTGCTGGTCGCGCCGCTGCCGCTGGTTTTGCATCTGGGCCACCCCTTCCGCTCGCCGGAGATGTACTTCACCCCCCACAGCACTTCGGCCATGGCCATGTTCGGCTATGTCTACATGTGGTATCTGATGGCCGTGCTGGTCTTCGAGATATGGCTCGACTACCGGCGCGAGATCGTGCTGCTGTCGCAATCGAGCAAGGGCCTGCTGCGCCTGGTCTACCGCGTGATGACGCTCGGCTCGACCAACGTCAGCGCTCGCTCGCTGGCCATCGACGAGCGGGTGGGCTGGATCGTCACATTGATCGGCATTCCCTCCGCCTTTCTTTTGCACGGCTATGTGGGCTTCATCTTCGGCTCGATCAAAGCCAATCCCTGGTGGTCGTCGCCGCTGATGCCGGTGGTCTTCATCTTCTCGGCCATGGTCTCTGGAGTTGCCGGCGTCATGCTGCTCTACATGGCGCTGACCAAGCTGCGCAAGCAAACCATCGACATGCATTGCGTTGACACCATCGCCATGTACCTGTTCTATATCTTCATCATCGACTTCAGCCTGGAGATGCTGGATCTGATTCATCGCATCTACGAGGCCGACGAATCCTTCCGCAGCCTGGATTTCATGGTTCACACCAAGCTCTTCTTTTCGCAGATCGTCATCCAGATCTGCCTGGGCACGGTCTTGCCGCTTCTCTTGCTCTTCCTGACGCAAGTGGTGAAGCTGCCGGAGATGGTCCGCAAGCGCATCTACGCGCTCTCCGGCGGGCTGGCGATGATGGGCATCTTTGCCATGCGCTGGAATGTGGTGATCGGCGGACAGTTGTTCTCGAAGAGCTTTCTCGGCTACACGACGTACAAGATGGCCCTTGCGACAAAGGAAGGCCTGCTGGTGGCGATTGCGTTGATCCTTCTTCCGTTGGTGTTCTTGTGGGTGCTGGTGAAGCTGCTGCCTCCATGGCCTAAAAAGAACGCGCCGGCGCCGGCCATCGGAGACTGACACTGGTATTTCTCGGGTGGAGACTATGGACGTTCTTCCCGATGCTCTCGAACAGCTTGCGGCGCGCCTGGAAACACTCGAGCGGCGCGTCGAGGTTCTTGAACACCCGACTGAGCACTCTGCCGCGCCCGAGGCGGCAACAGCGCCCGCGCCGGCCCCGCCACCGACGGCCGAGGCTGGCGAAGGACTCTCCTTTGCGCAGGCCGGCGGGGTCCTCTCCGTGCTGGCCTATGCGCTGCTGGGCATTGCCGGCGCTTACGCCCTCCGCTACATCGCGGAGTCCAGTTCCCTGCCCAAGCTGGCGATTGCCGCCGTCGCCATCGTCTACGCGCTGCTGTGGCTGGTGGGCGCGGCGCGCGTCCCCTCCGGCGCACGGTTTGCCAGCGTCGTTTATGCCGGAACCTCCGCCCTGATTCTTGCTCCCATGCTCTGGGAGCTTACGCTGAGCTTCAAAGTGCTGCCGTCACCGGCCACCGCCGGCATCCTCGGCGCGTTTGTGATTGCGTCCGGCGCGCTCGGCTGGAAGCAGGATCGGATGCTGGTGCTCTGGGTCGCCAACGGAACAGCGGCCGCGACGGCCCTTGCCCTGTCGGTGGCCACGCACCAGCTCGAACCCTTCATTGCGACGCTGCTATTGATGGCGCTGGTGGGCGAGTGCGCGCCGGGGCAGCGCAGTGTGCGGCCGCTGGCCGCCGCCGCCGCGGATGCGGCCATCTGGGCGCTGCTCTTTATCTACTCAAGCCCGCAAAGTACGCGCATGGAGTACCCGGCCATCGGCGCCGCCGGGCTGCTTGCTCCCGCCTGTCTTCTCTTCCTGATCTACGGCGCAAGCGTCACCCTCCGGACCACACTGCTGCGGCGGAAGATGACCGTCTTTGAAGCCGGCCAGGCGATGGCCGCCTTTTTGCTGGCCGCATCGAGCGTACTCGCCTTTGCCCCGCGCAACCGAGCGATGGTGCTGGGTGCGGTGTGCCTGCTGTTTTCGGCGGGCTGTTATGTGGCAGCTTTTGTCCTCTTCGGTAATGCCGGCGAAAGCCGCAACCGCCGGGTCTTTGGCGCGTGGGCCGCGGGCCTGCTCTTGGCCGGATGCCTGTTGTCCCTGCCGCCCTTCTGGCTCGCCGCCGGCCTCGGTCTGGCCGCGATGGCCGCCACCGCTCTGGGCGTCCGCCTGGATGCGATTGCGCCCACCCGCGCAAGTGCCCGCCTGACGCTCCTCTACCATGGCCTGGTATTTCTGCTGGCGGCGGCGATTGCCTCGGGGCTGCTGGAGTATGCCTTCGAGGCGCTGGCCGGAGCCGTACACGCCCGGCTTGCGGGCAGCGCAATGGCCGTTACCGCGTGCGCGATCGTCTGCTATGCGGCCGGCAAGCGCGACCCTCAAGAGAGCTGGCAACTGCAAGTTCTTCACCTGATAACGGCGGCTTTGGCTGCGTTCGCTCTGGCGGCATTTCTTGTCGAAGGCCTGGTTGCGCTTGCCGCTCTGCGCACGCCGCCCGAAGCCCATCACGTTGCCTTCCTTCGTACTCTGATCCTCTGCGCGATGGCTCTTGCGCTGGCCTTTGCCGGCTCCCGCTGGCGGCGCATCGAGTTGACGCGCCTTGCCTACGCCTCGTTGGCGCTGGTCGCGGCCAAGCTGTTGTTTGAAGACATGCGCCTCGGCCACCTGGAGTTCATCGCCGCTTCCATCTTCCTCTTTGCCATTGCGCTGATCGCGGTTCCGCGCCTGGCGCGCATGAGCCAGAAGGCATAAGTCGAACCGTCGCGGCTCGCCAGTCATCCGATTTGAAGATTAAATCTCGCTCATTCTTCGCACTCTGCTGAAGGAATCTCCCGGCTTGCCGAAAAGGCTATCAGCGAACATTCCATCGCGCGCGATGCTTTGCCGGGGCCGCGCGCTCGATCGTCCGAGGCTTCGCAGGGGCGCGCGGATTGGGTTTGCGAAGGGAGACTGCCATGTTGCTGTATGAGAGGCAGAGGGGCGAGGCAATTACTCCCTCCTGGGCCCATCTGCGTCTTCCGCCCTTTCCGCAGATAGCGCTCCGTGTGCTGCAATTGGCCAACAACGAAAACATGCAGTTGCACGAGTTGAGCAATCTGATCTCGGCCGATCCGGCATTTGCCAGCGAAGTGCTCACCATCGCCAACTCGCTTCTCTATGCTCCGCGGTTTCCCGCCAGCAGCATTTTGCAAGCCATCGCCGTGCTGGGCGCCAACAACCTGCAAGGGCTGTGCCTGACCGTGGGCGTGCGCGGCTACATGGGCAAAGCGCTGAATCAGCCGGCCATGCGCGCTCTCTGGCGCCACAACCTGGCCTGCGCGCTGATTGCCGACCAACTGGCCTCGGTGGGCTTCATCGACAGGGACATTGCCTACACCTCGGGCGTGATGCACGACATCGGTCGGCTGGCGCTGGCTGTGATCCGGCCCAGGGAGTACAGCCTTTTGCTGGGAGCGCATAGCGGCTCACCAGCGAGCATCCTAAACGCCGAGCGGGATATCTTTGGCTGGGATCATTGCGAGGCCGGCCGGCAATTGATCGTTGATTGGAAGCTGCCCACGGAGTTTGAAGCCATCGCCGGCGAGCATCATGCGCCGCGCGAGAAGAACGGCCCCTGGGGCATGGTCGATTTGATCAAGGTGAGCTGCCGCATGGCCGACGCGGCCGGCTTCACTGCGTTTCCGGGGTGCGATTTCACGCCGTTTCCCGAACTGCTGGACGAACTGCCAGCGCGCGAGCGTTCGCTCTTTCATACCGAGCTGGAATCGCTGTCTATCGAAATCGCCCGCAAGATCGATGCCGTGGAATCGGTTTGACGCGGTCGTTCCAGCGCGTGTTTCAAAAGCCGGCTCTGTATCAGGGCACGACTTCAGTCGTGCCGAAACGCAACAATAAAAGCGGGGCTTCAGCCCCTGCGGAATTGAAACGCGTCTTACCAACGGAAAAAGTTCTTCGCCAAAAACAGCACGTTCGCCGGCCGCTCGGCCAGCCGGCGCATGAAGTAGGGGTACCAATCCTTGCCGAAGGGAAGATACACGCGCACGTTGTAGCCCTCGCGCACCAGCTTGCGCTGCACATCGCGCCGCACGCCGAAGAGCATCTGGAACTCGAAGCGGCTGGGGTCGATCGCGTTCCGGCTGGCAAAAGATTTGGCGGCGGCGATCATGGCCTCGTCGTGCGTGGCCAGGCCGTGATAGATCGGGCTTGCCAGCAACAGCTCGCTGAGGCGTGTGTAATTCGCGTCTACATCGGTCTTGCGCGGATAAGCGACCTCGGCCGGTTCGCTGTACGCGCCTTTACAGAGCCGCACGCGAATGTGCTCGGACAGCAGTTGCTCGATGTCCGCCATCGAGCGGTAAAGATAAGCCTGAATCACGATGCCAATCGCCCCACGCAGCTCAGGCTTCGCATGGAGCCGCCGCACAATGTCGAGCGTTGCCTGCGTCAGCGACGAGTCCTCCATGTCGATGCGCACAAAGCTGCCCTTCGCCTTGGCGTGCCGCGCCAGGCTCTCGGCAATGCTCTCGGCCAGCGCGGGTGAAAGGTTCAGGCCCATCTGCGTCAGTTTCACGCTGATGTTGGCGTCGAGCATGTGCGCGGCGATGGCATCCAGCAGCCGATGGTAGATCTCAGCGGCGGCGTGGGCCTCGGCCTCCGTGGTCACGCTCTCGCCCAGCGAGTCCAGCGTGACGGCTATGCCCTGCTTGTTGACCGCCGCGGCCACGCGCAGCGCGTCGTCGATCTTCATGCCCGCCACGAATCTGGAACTCAGGCGCACGCCAAGCCTGGAGCGTTCGCTGAAGCGGCGTAGAAGCCGATTGTGCGAGAGCGCGATAAAGAACGAGCGAAGAACAGGCACGGGGAGAACCTCCCGGAGCAGGCCGCTGTCTCTCGACCGCTTTCCGCACCAACCAGTCTCGCACAACCGGGCGCATCAGGCACTCCCGGCCGGATGCCGCGAGGAGTTTGGCTGGATTTATGGGTACTTATGGGTGTGTATTTGGGGGTGAGATACGAGTCTGAGAGCCCCGGATACTCATTTTCGGACCCGAGAATCCATGCTATCGAACCTCGTAGACCGTGCTTCCGTGAGCCGGCAAGGTCACCGTCACTTCCTTCGACTCCTTGAATCCGCCTTCGCTGAACACATTCTGGGCAAGATGCTTGCTGCCCTCAAGGCCGAGCTGCTTCCATGTGGCGCGCAGCGTCACCGGCGCGTCGCCGAGGTTGAAGAAGCCGAAGAACTCATCGTAATTCCCCGCCCCCGGAGCGTTGATCGTTGCCCGCCACACCCGCGCGTTTTCAAAGCCCGCGCCGAGCGTCGCCGCATCCACCGGATGGCTGTACGTCACGTTCTGATTCATGAAAAGAATCGTCTGATTGGTCAGCAGCGAGCGCGTGAAGTCGTCCAGCTTTGTCAGGTTCCCGCCGAAGATCAGCGGTGAGCGCGCAATCGCCCACAGCGTAAACTCGGTCTGCTGCTCGTCATGCGTCAGCCGCGACTGGCGCGGCTCGCCCAATCCCGGATGTGGCCCGAGCCACCCTTCCGGCAGCATATCGGCATCCGGCCAGTTGCCCTCTTTCGCATACGGAAACCACTTGGCCAGGCGGTCGAACATATCGCGCACGCCAAAGGGATACTCGCCGTCGGTGGGCTTGCGCGGCAGCGTCCAGCCGTCCCAATGATCGTCGGCGATGCGCCACATCTGCGCATATTCGGCCACCTCGGCGCCGTGTTCCAGAGCCGTCGGCCCGGGCGAAAGGCTGAGCACAATCGGGCGGCCGGTCTTCTTGATCGCCGCGGCAATCTGGCGAATCTCGGTGGGCCGGTAGGGCCGGTTGGCGATGCAGTCCACCTTGATGTAGTCGAGGCCCCAGCCCGTATAGAGCCTCAGCAGCGAGTCATACCAGGCCTGCCCGGCGGCATTGTCCCTGATGCCGTAGTTGCCCTCGTCCCACGGACAGACATCGGTCGTGTCGGCCGCGTCCGCCGCGTTGAACTTCGACCCGGCAATGGGAAGATTCTCCTTGACCGCCTCGCGCGGAATCCCGCGCAAAATATGAACGCCGAACTTCAGTCCCTGCGCATGAACCCAGTCGGCCAGCGGCTTGAATCCCGCCCCGCCCGTCGAGCTTGGAAAGCGGCTGGCAACCGGAATCTCGATTCCATTCGCGTTGAGCAGATACTTCCTCTCGGCCAGATTCGCGCCCAGGGGATTCTCCATGTACCAGCCTTCGTCGATCACCGCGTACTTCCACCCGAAGTCCTGGATTCCCTTGAGCACCTGCACGTTCGCCCGGAAGTCGGCCTCGTCAATGGTGAAACCGTACGCGTCCCAACTATTCCACCCCATCGGCGGCGTAGGCGCAACGCCCTGCGCTGGAGCAAGCGCTGCGGCGAGGACAAATGCAAGAGCGGAGATAAACAAGCTGCGGTGAGTCATGGGTAAACGTATACCACAGTCGCCGAAGCTCCCGCAGTAAGCCGGCGGGGCTATCTATTCGGTACGTGCCGCGCCGTCGCTGCCAACCTACAACTGTATCTTCACCGGCCAGCTCTTCCATATCTCCGCGCAGTAATCCCGGATCGACCGGTCCGACGAGAACTTGCCAATCCTCGCCACGTTGAGAATCGACATGCGCGTCCATGCCTCCTGATCTTGGTAGGCCGCGCTGACGCGGTCCTGGCAATCGATGTAAGACTGATAATCGGCCAGCAGCATATACTCATCCGTGGTCAGCAGCGAGTTTACCAGCGGCTCGAACAAGCTCCTGTCGCCATGCGAGAATTCGCCGTCGGAGAGCGAGACGAGAACCTCGCGCAGCATCGCGTTCTCTTCAAAGATCGCGCGCGGCCTGTAGCCCGAACGCTTGCGCTGCTCGACCTCGGGAGCTGTCAGCCCAAAGAGGAAGAAGTTCTCCGCGCCCACCTCCTCGCGGATCTCGATATTCGCTCCGTCGAGCGTGCCGATGGTGACCGCGCCGTTCATCGCGAACTTCATGTTGCCGGTTCCCGAGGCCTCTTTGCCGGCCAGCGAAATCTGCTCACTCAAATCCGCCGCGGGATAAACCCTCTGGCCCAGCTTCACGCTGTAGTCGGGCAGAAAAACCACCTTGAGCCGTCCGCGCACCAGCGGGTCGGAGTTGATGGCCTCGCCAACCGAGTGAATCAGCTTGATGATCAGCTTGGCCATGCGATAGCCGGGCGCGGCCTTGCCGCCGAAGAGGAAGGTCCGGGGCGCGACCTCCGCCTCCGGGTCGTGCTGAATGCGCTTCAATAGCGTGAGAATGTGCAGCACCTGCAAGTGCTGCCGCTTGTACTCGTGCAGCCGCTTCACCAAAACATCGAAGATCGATTGCGGATCGGTGGCAATCCCCAGCGTGTCGTGAATGTATGCCGAAAGCTGCAGCTTGTTGTGCCGCTTGATGGCGCTCCACTCCTCGCGGAACTCCTGGTCGTCGACCAGCGGCTCCAGCTTGCGCAGCCTTTCGAGATCCCGTATCCAGCCCGCGCCCAGCCGCGCCGTCAGCAGATGCGCCAGGCGCGGATTGCTCAGCACCATCCACCGCCGCGGTGTGACTCCGTTTGTCTTGTTCGAGAACTTCTCCGGCGTCAGCGCATAAAAATCGCTCAGCACATGGCTCTTCAGCAACTCCGTATGCAGCGCTGCCACGCCGTTGATCGCATGGCTGCCCAGCGAGGCCAGATGCGCCATGCGCACAAACTTCTCGCCCTCTTCGTTGATCAGCGAGAGCCTCTCGACGCGGCCCTCGTCGCCGGGAAACTTCGCCCGCACATTCTCCAGATGCCGCCGGTTGATCTCGTCCACAATCTCCAGGTGCCTGGGCAGCAGCGAGCCAAAGAGGCTGCGCGGCCACTGCTCCAGCGCCTCCGGCAGCAGGGTGTGGTTGGTATACGAGAGCGCGTGCTGCGTCGCATGCCAGGCCGCATCCCACTCCATGGCGTGCTCGTCGATCAACAGGCGCATCAGCTCCGCCACCGCGATCGCCGGATGCGTGTCGTTCATCTGGATGGCGAAGTTGCGGTGCAGCTCCGCCAGCGGACGGTGCTGCGCAAGCTGAATCTTCACAATGTGCTGCAAGCTGCACGAGACGAAGAAGAACTGCTGCGCCAGCCGCAACTGCTTGCCCTGCGTGCCTTCGTCGTTGGGGTAAAGAATCTTCGAGATGTTTTCGCTCGACACCTTGTCGGCCACCGCGCCGAAAAAATCCCCATGGTTGAAGGTCTCGAAGTCAAAGCTCTCGACTGCCTGCGCCGACCACAGCCGCATGGTGTTCGCCGTGTTGGTCCGATAGCCCAGGATGGGCGTATCGTGCGGCACTCCGCGCACCACCCGCTGCGGAATCCACTCCACATGCTGCCGCCCCTTGGCGTCGCTGTGCCGCTCGGTGCGCCCGCCCAGCTTCACTTCAAACGCATCCTCGGGCCGCTCCAGCGCCCACGGATTGCCCAGCCGCAGCCACTTGTCGGTCGACTCCACCTGCCAGCCGTCGCGAATCTGCTGGTCGAAGATCCCATATTCGTAGCGGATGCCATAGCCGATGGCCGGAATATCCAGCGTGGCCAGCGAATCCATGAAGCACGCGGCCAGCCGCCCCAACCCGCCATTGCCCAGCCCCGGCTCTTCCTCCTGCTCGATCAGCGTATTCAGGTCCAGCCCCAACTGCCGCATCGCCTGCTCGGTCTCGTCGTAGATGCCCAGGTTGATCAGGTTGTTGGCCAGGTGCGGCCCGGTCAAAAACTCCGCCGACAGGTAGCAGACCACCCGCACATCCTGCGCCTGATAGTTCTTCACCGTCGAAATCCACCGCTCCACCAGCCGGTCCCGCACCGTATGCGCCAGCGCCATGTAGAGGTCGTTCACCGTTGCCCGCTCGGTCGACCGCCCCTGCACAAAAAACAGATTGTCGAGAAACGACTGCGCCAGCGCCTCGATGCCCAGCGCCGTTCTCTGGCCCTTGTTTGAAGCAGCTTGACTTGACCCTGTCTGGCTCGACCCGCTTTGGAGCGGCCCAGCCTGATTCAAACTCGCCTGATTCGATCCAGCCTGCGGCAGCGTTACGCTTGCAATCTCGGTCATCGGTTCCCTCATCTCCGCGACAGGCGGAGGGCGCGCTCGCATCGAGAGCGGTGCCTCCACCATAATTCCGTCCACTGCGCGCATCGATGAAAAACAAGCCAAAACAAACGAGGATCGCGCGCATGGCCCATTCTGAAATTCGCAATGCCGTTTTGGTTGAGGCAGCGGGTATTTGGATCATTGCGATAAGCTGAGGATTCTGCCAAATGAAGGAGCAAGCGAACGATGAACGCAGTTTTGGGAATTGACGGCGGAGGAACGCGCACCCGCGCCTCCATCGTGGCCGATGGACGCGTGCTGGCCTACGCCGAGAGCGGCTCCATCAAGCGGCTGCGGGTGGGCGAAGAAGCCGCCGAGGCCAACCTGCGCGCCCTGCTCGCCGAGGTCTACGCCCTGGCCGGCGTAACCGGCGTTCGCGCCGCCTCGGTCGGCGTGGCCTCGGCCTCCATGCCCGGCGTCGCCGAGTGGATCACCGCGGTCCTGCGGGAGTTTGCCGTCGCGCGCTCCGAGGTCGTCGGCGACGAAGTGATCGCCCTCGACGCGGCCTTTCGCGGCGGGCCTGGCATCCTGCAGATTGCCGGCACCGGATCGAACACGATCGGCCGCGCGCCCAACGGAAGCCGCGAGTGCGCCGGCGGATGGAGTTCGCGCCTCGGCGACGAAGGCTCCGGCTACTGGATCGGCCTGCACAGCCTCCGCCGCGCGCTCAACGCCTACGACCGAATGTTGGATCAAGCCGAGCCGCCCGTGATTCTCCGCAAGGTCGGCGAAATCTGGGGCACCCCCAGCCTCGAAGACCTCGTCAACCTGGGTGACAGCACCCCCGGCCCAGACTTCGCCGCGC
>JBEKPI010000039.1:0-21468 GCA_049520855.1 Occallatibacter sp. | reverse complement strand
AAACCAGGGGAGATGGTTCCCCTGGTTTTGCTCAGTGCCGTCACTTTGAGTGGAAGCGGGCGTTGCCCCCAGCGTTCCTATGGCACGTAGTAACGAACGTAGTCCACGGTCATGGGCGTCGCAACGAGGCCGGTGGTCGATCCGCCAAGTGTGCCGCCGACGGCCACATTCAAGAGCGCGAAGAGATCGGCATTGAATGGCCACGTATCTCCTGAAGGCAAGCTGCTGGGGGTAACCGTGAAGTACGGCGAGGATGGGTTATCCACAAAGAACGCCATCTTGTTCGCCGACCAGACGATCCCATAGGTGTGGTAGGCATTGTCGTTCTGCTCTCCGCTGGGGAGTGTATACGCATATCCGACTCCGGTGCCTCCAGTCTTGGTCGTGTGAATCGTTGAATGGTTCCCTGTGGTGCCCGCGCCGCCATCGAGTGAACTGGACCACAGCTCCATGATGTCCGATTCGCCGCACGCCGGCCATGGATCGCTGTTGATGTCGCTGCCCAGAGCCCAGAATGCGGGCCAGAGACCCGAGGGGTTGACATCGGGAGCCTGAATGCTGGCCTCGAGAATGCCGTACTCAAAGTTCTGTTTCCCTTCCGTGTTCAGACGGCCGGATATCCACGTTCCACTTACATCTCTGGGCAGGATCACAAGGTGTCCGTTGCCATCGATGTAGACAGGGGCGGTGGAAGTGCTGAACGTTGTGGGGCACTGGGAGGGATTGCCTGAGTATCCCGGAGGCCCGCAGTAGACTTCCACTTCGCTGTTGCCCCAGCCGCCATTGTTTCCGAGGTCGAAATTCCAAGCGGTCGTGGATGGGGGACCAGCGGCGCCGGTAAATTCCTGGCACCAGTTCGGGATATAGGTTGTCGACCCGACTGTTATGTTGGCAATTCCGCTGCAACCGCTGGCCGCCGGACCCGCCCACTCCTGGCTGGTGGCGCTGTTGCAGGTGTCCACGTCAGCGGCGTCTCCCGAGGCCGTCCCGCTGGCGGTAAGGCAAAGGGCTGTGTTGTTGCCGGGATGGAAGACGAAGTAGCTGCCCGATGCCACTGCCTCCCATGCCTGCGCCGTGGTGCCTGCGCAAGGATCCAGAACCGCTGCCGAACCGCTGGCGGTTCCCGAAGCTGTCAGGCAATACGCGCCCTCCGTGGCGAGGTTGTAGTAGCCGGCCGGCGTGACGCTGACATCGCTAAATGACCAAGTCTGCGCTCCAGTGCCGTTGGAGGTATAGACAACGATCGGGTTTCCCGTCGTGGTCAGGGCGCCTGAGTCATCCAAGCGCAGAGCGGTGGCGTTCTCTGGGGTCAACGTGTAAGAACCGTTGGCGATTGCTTGTGCGTGCAGCGACGCCAGCGGCGCCAGCAACGCAAGTAGACAAAGGGCGAAACACATCGTCGCACCCTGCAAAATGCTGTTTTTCATTTTGTTCTCCTTCTTCCTCGCTGTGCGATTCCTTCCACCAGCTCGATTCCTGCTATCGATCAGGAATCTTTTAGGATGTGCTCAAGTCTTAGAACGTTCAGATGTGCTTGAAAAGATCACGGAGGTGACGTTATGGAGGTCACGGTATGGAGGTCACACGCGGAGGTCACACCTTCTACCAAGAAGAAGAAGAATGGCGCTGTTTGGGAGCTTGATGGGATAGGGAGGAGGGCTTCAGCGATCCATTCACCTGGGGAGGGTTGATATTCGAGCCCACGGATGAAGTGCTGTGTTGGGGTTCGCGGTGTCTCGTGGCCGGGATTCCGGACCGATTCGATTGGGAGAATCTGCTGGCTTTGCCGGGTTGGTTTCTCGCAAAGAACGTTGGATGGCGCGGAGCATGAGCGCGGTCCCTACGGGACTGGGAATGAATTGTTGGTTTAGCCAACCCCATGCTGATAGCGGGGCTAACAACCACTGCGCCTACGGCGCGGGGCACCTACCGCTTGCGGGCGAAGTGGCGCTCGAAGAGTTCCCGCGACAGGCGCTCGCCTTCTTCGCTCAGGACCACAGACTTGGCCTTGCTCTTCGGATCGGAGATATACCCCTTGGCGTGGAGACGATCCAACGCATCCCAGTCGTGGCCCTTCCAGGCGCGGCCATCGCCGGCTGGCGTCAGCCAGAGCAGCGCCAACACCATTTCGTCTACCTTGTCCTGGTCGTAGTCCATTCCAACGCTCTCCCGGCTAAGCCCGATGCTACCACCGGGCCGCCGCTGCGCCAAGGCGCTGGGATCGGTGATGGAAGCCGAAGGGGATGAAGCGAAGGCAGCCGCATCTCAGGTAACAGACGAACCCTGTTGCAGCTTTCATCCCCGGTCCCCAACTGCGAGGGACCGGGGGCACCATCAGCGTGGTAGGGAACCGTCGCTGGGACCGGGGCCACCAGCCTGTGGTCCATGGCTCATCGTGATTCTTCGAGCCTTGGAGCCGTCATTCCTGGCTCAGCCCTGATCGCGCCAGAGGAATACGCCGCCCAGGATGCCGGATTCGTTGGAGACGATGCTGATATTGGGGCCGGGGGTGAAGAGGATCTTTTTGGTGTTGCCGCCGCCGAGGTAGAGGTGGTCCCAGTTGAAGGTGGCCTCGGTCTGCTTGATGGCGGCCTGGAGGAATGCGTTCCAGCGGGCCTTGCCGTACTTGTCGAGGCCGCGGCGGCCGAGGTGGTCCTCGTAGGTCATTTTCTTGCGCCAGGGGTGGTGGCCGAGTTCAAGGCCGGGACAGAGGTGTCCGCTGGTGAAGAGGGCGGAGCCGAGGCCGGTGCCGAGGGTCAAGACCAGTTCGACGCCGTGGCCCTTGATGGCTCCGTAGCCGGCGACATCGGCGTCGTTGCCGACGCGGGCGGGCTTGCTCCAGCGCTTTTCGAGTTCGGCCTGGAGCGGGAAGCCGCCTGCCCAGAGGGGATGGAGGTTGAAGGCGCCGAAGGTGCAGCCGTGCTTGACGACGCCGGGGAATCCGACCGAGACGCGGTCGAAGGGGCCCATGAGCTTGCGCAGGTCGTCGAGCCCGGCGAGGACGGCCTCGGGCGCGGGGATAGCGGGGGTGACGACGCGCTGGCGTTCGCTGACCGGTGTGCCGGCCGGGTCAAGGAGCATGGCCTTGAGGCCCGAGCCGCCAATGTCGATGGACATGGTGACGGGGCCGGCTGGGCTGGACGCAAGGATTGGGGCGACGGGGTCGGGAGCAGCGGACGTGGAGACGTTATGTGCCATCAGCGGAATTGTACTGCCTGCGGGCGGAATTGCAACTGCGAATTGAAGGGATGGTGGAGCGCGGGGGTTGGTTGACGTTTTTGCGCAGCGCCTGATTAGATGCGGATGGCAGGCCGGGGAGGGTTTTTGACAAAGGCGGCAAGTTGGCCCCGCTGCGCGGGATGGCAAGTTGGCGAGTTGGCGGGACAGGGTGGGGAATTGCTGAGTTGCTGCCACGAAGTTGTTGTTGGAGCATGGGGAGTCTGGTCGCATCGCCTAAACTGAGTGTTGCCAGCCATGCCCGCTTACTGCGAAGTCGCTCTGCCCGTGCCGCTTGACCGCTTGTTTACTTACGCGGTGGGTGCGGATCAGCGGCCGCAGCGCGGGGCACGGGTGATTGTGCCCTTCCGCAACGAAAAATTGATCGGGGTGGTGACCGGGCTGAGAGACAAGGCGCCGGCGGATTTTGAGGCGCGGACTGTGGAAGCGGTGCTGGACGACGAGCCGCTGCTCGGCGAGCCGCTGTTGAAACTGGGCGAGTGGATGGCGCAGTACTATCTGGCTCCGCTGGGCGAGGTGCTGCGGGGGATGTTGCCGCTGATGGCGGAGGTCCGGCGGACAGTTTATTACCGGATTACGGATTTGGGGCGGGATGTGCTGGCGGATTGCGTGGAGGGGGCAGATTCCCAGGTCCGAAAGCCCGGACCGGGAGCATCCGTTCCGTTGCGCAAAGGCGGAGCGAAGCGGAAGGGGAAACTTTCGGCGGAAGAGCAGGATATGGAGCGGCGGGTGCTGGCGCGGCTGGCTTCGGGCGAGGCGGTGAAGGTTTCGACGCTGCGCACGGCGACCGCGGCGACGCTGCCGTTGCTGGCCGGGCTGACGCGCAAGAAATGGATTGCGCGCGAGACAGCGGCGGCGGAGCGCGATGCGCGGCGCACGGAGCGGTTTGCGGTGCTGATCTCCGAGGCGCGGATGCCGGCGCTGACGGCGAAGCAGCAGGCGATTTTGGCTGAGCTGGCGGCTTGCGGCGGCGAACTGCCGCTGGCCGAGCTGCGGCGCAAGGATCTGCCCTCCTCGACCTTGCAGACTCTGGTGCGGCGAGGGCTGGTGCGCATCGACGAACGGGCGGCGGTCTTTCATCTGGGTGGATTGCAGGGGCAGGCGGGGCCGCTGCGGCTGAACGAGCCGCAGATGGATGCGTTGGCCAGCGTGGCGGCGGCTCTGGGGGCGTTTCATCCGTTCTTGCTGCACGGGGTGACGGGATCGGGGAAGACGGCGGTTTACCTGGCGGCGATGCAGCGGGCGCTGGAGCGGGGCTTGTCGTCGATTTTACTGGTGCCCGAGATCGGGCTGACGCCGCAGTCGGTGGGATTGCTGGATGCGGCGTTTGGGGATAAGGTCGCGCTGTTGCACTCGGCGCTGACGCCCGAGGAACGCAGCGAGCAGTGGCGGCGCATCCGGCGAGGGGATGCGCCGATTGTGGTGGGGACGCGGTCGGCGATCTTCGCGCCTGCGCCGAATCTGGGGCTGATCCTGGTGGACGAAGAGCACGACCAGAGCTACAAGCAGGAGGAGACGCCGCGCTACAACGCGCGCGACGTGGCGGTGATGCGGGGCAAGCTGGAGGGCGCGGTGGTGGTGATGGGTTCGGCGACGCCATCGCTGGAGAGCTGGCAGAACTCGGCGGCGGGCAAGTATGCGCGGATCGAGATGAGCGAGCGGGTGATGAACCGTCCGCTGCCCGCGGTGGAACTGATCGACATGCGGCGGGAGTTTCAGGAGACGGGGCGGGAGCAGCTCTTTTCGCGGGCGCTGGTGGAGGAGACGCGCCAGGCGCTGGATCGCGGCGAGCAGGCGCTGATCCTGCTGAACCGGCGGGGGTACTCGTTTACCGTGATCTGCCGGGCGTGCGGCGAGAAGCTGGAGTGCAAGAATTGCGCGATCTCGCTGACGCATCACAAGGGGACGGGCGAAGATGCGGGAGTGGCGCGGGCGGGCGAGCGGCTGGAGTGCCACTATTGCGGATACCGGCGGACGGTGCCGGCGCGCTGCCCGAAGTGCGAGAGCGAACACCTCTACTACCTGGGCGCGGGTTCGCAGCAGGGCGAGGAGCGATTGGGCGAGATCTTTCCTGAGGCGCGCATTGGGCGGATGGACCGCGACACGGTGCGCGGGCGCTACGATTTGGAACGGCTGCTGGCGCGGCTTCATTCGGGCGAGATTAATTTGCTGGTGGGGACGCAGATGATCGCCAAGGGACACGACATTCATGGCATCACGCTGGTGGGCGTGGTGGGCTGCGACTACGCGCTGTCGATGCCGGATTTCAGGGCGGCCGAGCGGGTCTTTCAGCTCATGACGCAGGTCTCGGGCCGGGCCGGGCGGGGCGAGCTGCCGGGGCGCGTGGTGGTGCAGACCTACTACCCGGACCACTACGCGATATTGGCCGCCAGCAAGCACGATTACGCGAGCTTTGTGGAGCGCGAGTTGAAGTTCCGGCGCTGGATGCACTATCCGCCCTTTGGTGTGCTGGCGAATGTGCTGGTGCAGTCTGACAAACTCGAAGAGGCGGCGGGGTGGTCGGCGGAGCTGGGAAAATGGTTTCAGAAGGCAGAGCCGGCGGGGGTGCGGGTGCTGGGGCCGTGCACCGCGCCGATTGCTCGCATCAAAGGCGTTTACCGGTTTCATCTGATTCTGAAGGCGGCTTCGCGCAAGGCGCTGAATGGGACGCTGCGGGGGATGCTGGCGCGGGCGGATGAGGCGGGTGTGCCACGGAAGAATCTGGTGGTGGATGTGGATGCGCTAAGGCTGATGTGAGTTAGCGAGTTAGTAAGTTATCGAGTTAGTAAGTTAGCGGACTGCGGGCTACGGTGAGGACGGTAATGTCGTCTTCCTGGCCGAAGGCTTGGGCGGCGGCGGCGATGGTTTGCGCGGACTCGGCGCTGAGCTGGCGCGTGCGTTCGAAGCCAAAGAGCTGATGCCGATCGTTCATGGCCTCGACCACGCCGTCGGAGAGAAGCGTGAGCTTATCGCCGGGCGCGAGCTGAAGAGCAGTTTCGGCATATTCGACATCGGCGGTCAGCCCAAGCGGCAGGCCGGACGCGAGTTCGATCTCTTCTCCGCGACAGTAGGGCGCAAGGTGCCCTGCATTGGCCATGGTAGCCGAGCCTTGCGGCGCGATGCGGACGCAGAGACAGGTGATGAAGCCGCTCTCCTGCGCGGTGAGCATCTGGCGGTTGAGGCGCGAGAGCAAGGCTCCGGGCGAGAGGTTTTCGGCGGCCAGCGTGCGCAGCGCGCCAATGGCCAGAGCGCCGGTCATGGCGGCTTTGAGGCCCTTGCCGCTGACATCGCCCACGACGATGAGGGCGCAGCCATCTTGTTGCTTGAGCACCTGATAGAAATCCCCGCCGACTTCCTGCGCGGGCAGATAGGCTGCCTCCAGGTGAAAACCTGCAAGCTGAGGCAGGGTCGCTGGCACCAGGTGCTGCTGAATTTGGCGGGCGGCCTCAAGCTCGGCGGCGGAGCGGGCCTGCTCGCGGCTGACGCGGGTAAAGCGGAAGAAGATGACGACGGCAATGGCGAGCAGGAAAAGGAGATCGCCCAGATCGCTGGCCTGCACCTGGGTGGCGCCGATTTGGATTGAATCGGTGAGGAAATCGAAGCGATGCCAGCCCAGAAAGATGGAGATGGAGCCCAGGTCGGCGAGCGCTATATTTGCCGCCGGCAAGAGGCTGGGCAGAATCAGCCATCCGGCTTCGCGATTGCCGCGCCGGTACCAGAGGAAGAGCAGAATGGGCAGCAGCAGCGCCGCCGGCAGGACGATCGATCCTTCGATGAGGAGGTAGACGGCGCCGGGCAAACGCCCAGCCCACTCCATCCAAATGAGAACGAGAGGAGTCAGCAGGACCGACTCATAGACGCGCCACGGAAGAGGGACGCGCCGGCCGCCAAAGCTGTAGGTGAACTCGATCTGGGCAATGGTGAAGGCGTAGATGAGAGGATCGCCTACGAGAAAGTTGAGCGAGAGCGGCAAGACTCCGTTGACCTGGCAGCCCGTAAGCAGGTCTCCGGCTCCCAACAGGAAGAGATAAAGACCAAGCCACAGGTATTCGGATTGCTTCGGCTGGCTGCGATAGAGCGCAAATGCGCCAATGCCCGCGAGCATCAGCAACAGGTTGATGGCGATGACGGGAAACGCGGCATCGAGCCGGCCGCTTTGCATGGCCTGGCGCTGGTTTTCGATGGCGTCGGGGGTGCCTAGCGACGCGGTGAGGAACTGGGGCAGATGCCAGTTGGCGTAGCTGGGCGGAATGTGGGTGCGCAAAGCGATCACAAGATCGGTTCCAGGGGCGTCAAGCGGCAGCGCGCGCTCGGTTGGGCGCTTGACGCCGAGGCTTGAGCGGAGGCGCGGACCGGGCTGCTCGACGCCGTTCACATACAGCGCGTACGTGCCTTCGCCGCCAAAGATCAGAAGCGCTAGATCGGGATGATTCTCATGCAGCTTGATATGCAGCCGGTACCAGCGCGAGCCGGGCCGCGAGGGGCCAAGGTCGTCGAGCCGCACAGTCTCCCATGCGGAATCGTCGAAGCCGGGGCTTGCCCAAGCGGGGTCGTCGCCCTCGTGAACCCGCCAGCCGGCGTTGATGTCGCTGGTCCAGTCCTGCGCGTGGGCGCGGTCGATGAGGGATATGTTTGGCGCGTCTTGCGAGGGCGCGGCAGTCTGCGCGGAGAGCACTGCGCTCGTACAAGCAATGAACGGGAGCAGCAGAGCAAAAAAGGGCGCTGGCAGGGTGGGGAACTGTTTCATGCGGTCGGCCGGCTCCGATCTGCGGCGGAATCTGGCGGTGTGCATGGGTGCGCCGCGGCTGATGCGAGGCCGGGGGCACCCACCCTAGCGGCAAAGACAAGAACGCCGCGAGGGTGGGGCACCCAGTTTGCTTGGCTGGCTGGGGGTGGTGGTTTCCCATATCCCAAGAACTGGATACCCTTCGACGGGCTCAGGGCAGGCCTTCGCTAATCCCGGGGCAAGCTCTGGGTCGCCTGGGTTTACTTCGCGGACGCGGCGTTGTCGAGCGCGTGCAATTCCTTGCCGGGCTTGAAGCGCACGGCCTTGCCGGGGCTGATGCTGACCTCGGTGCCGGTGCGGGGGTTGCGGCCGATGCCGGTCTTGCGGGCTCGGACGCTGAAGACGCCGAAGCCGCGCAGTTCAATGCGCTCGCCGGCGGTTAGAGCCTGTTTCAGGCCCTCGAAGACCGTATCCACTGCAGCCTCCGCCTTGGTGCGGGGCAGGCCCGTGCGCTCGATGACGTGATGGACGATGTCCTGCTTAATCAAAGGAGTAACCTCGCTGGCCCAACTGATTTGACTGTACTACGGCTTACGGTTGTGATGCTACAGGATTCGGAGAGTTTGTGGAATAGCGGCGAGGAACAGAACCAAGGCAGAGGACCAAAATTGTAAAATCCGGCTCAATGCGGCCAGGTTTAGAGGTTGGATGGCGGGGCAATACTCGGAGATGCCCGCATCGGGATTACTTTTGGTCATTGATAAATGCTTTGGAATTTCGTAGGATGAGCAGTCGGCCCTATTTGGCTCCGCCGAACTCAAGTTTGGACGGGCGCCAGGCCCGGCACCGGAGGGGCTTGCGCGGCGAGCCGTGCCGGTCGCAAGGGCAAGTGTCAGTGACAACAGGGGATTGTGCTTCTCAGGGTGCAGTGCAATAAGGGGAAAGAGCCTGTTGGACGGGCGCGGGGAGCGGACTGTTTTGCGATGCGATACGGAGGCGCGACCTCTGTTCGCTCGTGGCCCAGTCCTGCTGTAGTTTGCCGGGAGGCGCTAGAATGTCATCGATCCGGAACGAAGAACCGATTCGCGTGGGCATGCTGACGGACGAGCCGCTCCGCCTGGCGGGCTTGGCCACCATTTTTGAAGCCAGCCACCGCGAGGGCTACGCGTCCCTGTCTCCGGTCAAGGGCAACCTTGAAGAACTGTTATCCGACGCCACTGTTGCCTATCTGCTCTTGGACTTGAACTCTTCCTCGGGCGGGGTGGGAACCCTGGAGGCCATTCGCCGCAGGCGCCCCGACATCCGATTGATTGTCATCGGCCCCGAGGGAGGCGACAAGCTGATTCTGGACTTGATCGTGGCGGGCGCGCGCGCCTACCTCGATCTGAATGCCGGGCCTGAGATTGTGCGCGAGGCCTTGGCGGTGGTCACCAGCGGCTCGATCTGGGCGCCGCGGCGGCTGCTTTCGGAATTGATAGACCAACTGCTTGGGGCCTCGGACAGCAGCCACACCCACGCGCCCCTGCACTTGACCAAGCGAGAGCGCCAAGTGCTCGAGTTGATCTTCACCGCACGTTCCAATCGCGAGATTGCCCATGAGTTGGGTATTGAGGAGAGTACCGTTCAGGCGCATGTTGGCCGGTTGATGCGCAAGACAGGCGCGGATAACCGGATCGATCTGCTGATGCTGACATCGGACCCCGCGCTGCTGCACGCTGCCGGGATTGCCGATCGCCGCCAAGTGGATCGGCGTGAGCGGGACCGGCGCTTGGCTTCGTCCAAGAGTCTGCATCCCATTACTCATAAGTAAACAGATGAGATTACTTTCATCTATACTTCTTCCGTAATCTTGTGCAATATTGCTCACTTCTCACAAACTCGATTACAGAAACAACGCAGATCTGGGGAAAGGAGTTCCCAGGCAGCATGTTTTCATGAAGCCTGGGAACTCCTCTTTTTTCTTGCCGCGAGCCTTGCTCTGCATTCCAACCCTTTTGCCCTCCTCCATTTGTAACTTGAGCCGCGCCCCGCAAGTGGGCGCAGAGTCCAAGATCGCCGTCCCAGCGACCACAGACTGGACGAGTATTGGAGCGTTCCCGACTATTTACCGATAAGTAAATAGATGAGGTTACTTTGCCCCATACCATATTGGTAACCTGCGACGTGAGCAATATGGGACATCGGCCAATGAGCGATTGTGGAGATACTTTGTCTAGAAATAAGGCAGTTCTGGGGAAAGGAGTTCCCAGGCGGCATATTCCATGAGACCTGGGAACTCCTCCTTTTTTCATATTGAGCCCCGCTCTACATTTCAACCGTTCGCTCCTCCCCCTCCGCAATCCTTGCATCGAAGAATCGAGGCCGGCTTTTCCGGCGCCCTGACGCAACTCGGCCAGGGCCTGAGGATGCGGGGATGGCGTGGATTGTTGTAGCCTGTCTAGGGATGGCCCTGTAGGGCTCCCGGCGCAATGGCAGGATATTGCAGCGCGCACGAGCTTCAGCGGTTTCGCTCATCGACGACTCAACAACCCGCACGGCAAAGCGCCGCGAAGTGGAAGGGATCAGGATATGAAGAAGACAGTTGCATTGATCTGTCTGTGTTTCACGCTACCCTCGGCGGCCTTGGCAGGCTCGACAAGAGAGAGCTTGCAGGATCGCATCGACGCCGCCAAAGTCGTTCTCGACCAGATCATGGCCGCCAAGGACCGCAGCATTCCGATGAACATACTGGAGCAGGCCACCTGCGTTGCGGTGGTGCCGGGTATGATCAAGGGCGCGTTCGTCTTCGGCGGGCAGTATGGGCAGGGCGTGGTCACCTGCCGGACCGGGCACGGCTGGAGCGCGCCGGTTTTCATACGCATGGCCGGCGGGTCATTTGGATTTCAAATCGGCGGCCAGTCCACGGATTTGGTGCTGGTGGCCGTCAACGATCGCGGCTTTCAGGATCTATTGAAGAACAAGTTCAAGATCGGCGGAGATGCCTCGGCGGCGGCGGGTCCGATAGGCCGCAGCGGGCAGGCCGCGACCGATTGGAAGATGAACGCCGAGTTGCTGAGCTACTCGCGCAACAAGGGCCTCTTTGCCGGCATCGATCTGGACGGCACCAGCGTGAGCCAGAATAGCGAGGACACCGAGCTTTACTTTGGCCAGGCGCATAGCTTTGAGTCGATTCTCAAGGGAAGCGTCGCGGTTCCGGAGGGAGCGGCGCCGTTTGTGCGCGGCGTGGCGCAATACTTTGTGGCGGCGAAGAACCGCAAGTAGGCTGGGTTACTGGATTGGCGCGGGAAGCCGACAATGCGGGGATGAGTCCCAGGATGGTTGAGGTTTACCACCCATTCGCATAGATCAAAATGCAGGTTCTTCGACTTCGCTGCGCTTCGCTCAGAAGGATGGGGCACCCGGCATTGCCGGCACGTCCGGTTGTTGAGCGCTAGGCTTTTCTTTGCCTTTGTCCAGCGGGCAGGTCTTGTTTGGTTTGCGCCGCCGGGAGCCGCCGGGGACTAAACTTATATTTTGATTACAACGATGCGAGAAAGCCTGGAGTTTTGGCTCGTAGTGGCCGTGGCGCGCCCCCTGGGGTGGCTGCCGCGCGGCTGGGCGCGTGTTGTGGCCGATGCGCTTGCGTGGAGCGTCTATCGAGCCCACGGACGCCTGCGCCGCGTGGGCCAGCGCAACCTGGAACTGGCTCTGCCCGCGCTTTCGGCGCAAGAACGAGAGAGGATTCTGCGCGGCGTCTTCCGCCATCTGGGTTGGCAGTTGGTCGAGTTTTGCCGCATGTCCCGCTACACTGCCGAGAATACGCGCGGATGGATGCGCGCCGAGGGCCTGGAGCACTATCTGGCCGCGAAGGCGCGCGGCAAAGGAGTGCTGATTGTCACCGGGCATCTGGGCGCATGGGAGTTATCGAGCTTTTATCACTCGCTGATGGGGCATCCGATGGGCATGGTGATCCGGCGGCTCGACAACCGGCGGCTCGACGAATATGTGAACCACATTCGCTGCCTGCACGGCAACCGCGTACTGCCCAAGGATGACTTTGCCCGCGGCCTGTTGACGGCGATGCGCCAGGGCGAGACGGTGGGCATTTTGATGGATACGAATATGACGCCGCCGCAGGGCGAGTTTGTGGAGTTCTTTGGCAAGCAGGCCTGCACGGCGTCGGGGCTGGCGCGCGTGGCGCTGAAGACCGGAGCGGCGGTGCTGCCGGGGTTCATGCTGTGGGAGAAGGCTGAAGGGCGGTATGTGCTGCACTTCGGGCCGGAGCTGGTTTTGGCGCAGGGGGCCGACGCCGAAGCTGATATTTTGGCTGCTACGCAGCAGTGTACCAGCGCTATTGAAAGCTGGATTCGGCGCTATCCCGACCAGTGGCTGTGGATTCACCGGCGCTGGAAGACTCGGCCGACGGGGGAGCCGGGGCTGTATTGAGGAGAAAAACCATGACGCTGGGCGAACTGGTTGACGTGTTGGGCGGGAGGCTGGCCGCTGGAGACCGGGCATTGCCGCTCGAAGGCGTGAACTCGGTCGAGCGGGCTTCGGATGCGGAACTCGTCTTTGCCGAGGATGCGGCTTCGGCGGTTAGAGCATTGGCAAGCCACGCTGGTGTGGTTGTGCTGCGGGCTGGGCTTGCCGATGCGTATGCGGAGGGCAAGTGCATCGTCGAGGCTGAGCAGCCGCGGCTCTGGTTTGCCCGCGCTGGGCAACTGCTTGCCGCGAAACCGCAAGCAGCGGGGGTTCATCCTGAGGCCGTGGTTGGCGCGGATGTGCTGCTGGGAAAAGGGGTCAGCATCGGCCCTTGCGCGGTTGTTGCCGAGAACGCTCGCATCGGCGCGGGGACGCGCATCGAGGCTGGCGCGGTGGTGGGAAACGGCGTACATATCGGGGAGCATTGCCGCATCTATCCGCGCGCGGTCCTTTATCCGGGAACGACGCTGGGCAATCGGGTCGTGGTTCATGCCGGGGCGGTGCTGGGGGCGGACGGCTTCGGCTATGTGCGGGATAACACGACCGGCGCTTACACGCAATTTCCGCAGCAGGGGACGCTGCTCATCGAAGACGACGTGGAGATCGGCGCGAACTCGACCATCGACCGCGGGGCGCTGAAGCGGACGAGAATCGGCCGGGGAACCAAGATCGATAACCTGGTCCACGTCGGCCACAACTGCGATATCGGCGAAGACGTGATTTTGGTCACCGGGGTGGGGATCAGCGGCTCCTGCACCGTGGGCAATGGCGCGGTGATCGCGGGGCAGGTGGGGATCGGCGATCATGCAACCGTCGGCCCCGGCGTGATTTTGGGCGGGCAGGCGGGCGTACTGAGCGGAAAGACCGTTACGAATGAGGGACTCGGTGTGAAGCCGGGGACGGTTTTGTGGGGCACACCGGCGCGTCCGTTGAAGCAGGTGCTGCGCGAACTGGCGGTGCTCGCGCAATTGGCGAAAAAAGGCAGGGAATAGGGAGTAGGGAATAGGGTTATGGCGACGACCGCTGCGGGCGGTTGCCGGTTGTTGCTAGAACGGCTTTTCGGTGAGGAAGGGCTCGGGCTTGAGAGAGCCGTCGCGCTGACGAACGAGCATTTGCACCTTGCCCTCGGCGGCGTCCAGTTCGGCCTTGCAGGCGGTCGAGAGGCCGACGCCCTCTTCAAAGAGCTTGAGCGAGTCTTCGAGGGCCAGGTCGCCCTTTTCCAGTTGATCGACGATGGTTTCGAGCTTCTTGAGCGATTCTTCAAACGAGGGCATGGGGGTTTCTCCAGAATGGTACGGGAACGCAAGCAAACCTGATGCACTATGGAGGGGCAGCAAAATCCGGCTATGGTGGCCAAGCGACTGCCCGGACATAGTCCGCATGTTGGGCCAGTTCGCTCGGAGTGGTCCCACCCGGCAGCGCAATCAGGACAACCTGCACTCCGCTCCTGCGAGCGAGTTTCATTGCCGGTACGCAATCGGTGTCCGCGGTCACCAAGCCTATCCTGTCAATGCATTTCAGCGCAGAATAGGAGGCGATGTCCAGACCTATACGCATATCAACGCCCTTTTGCTCGAAATCAGGTCGAAAATCAGCATCAGTCAGGGCCGAAAATCCGGTTACGGGAGTCCTTTTCAGTTTATAGCCGCGAAACTTCAGCACACCGAGTCTGACAGCTATCAAATCTTTCTTGGCAAGGTCTTTCAGCCATTGGTCCGAGTCGGCAAAGGTCTGGGTCGCACCGGAAACCGGGAGCTTCTGACTCCCCTGATACGGAGCACAGTCATAATACAGAGTGCGGAATAATTCCTCGCCTGCTGCTGAACAATTCCTGGAAAAGGCCTCAATGAAATCGGGGTTATAGCGGACTTTGGCATTCTTGGCGGTCACGCGGAGAAACCCACCGTCGATCATAAGGACCAGCTTTTTCATCTATGTACTAAAATAGCAAACCCCGGAGCTTTCGCTCCAGGGTTTGCCGTAAACATGCTCGCCTACGAGCGTACGGAATATCATTATTTCACTGTTTTTGGTGATTTTTGTCAAGAGAAAAAATGGAACCCCTGCGCAGACCATCTTTACGCAGGTTTGGGCAGCAGGTTGGCGATGACTTCGGCGGCGACGTCATAGCGGCCGGAGGGAGCGCTGACCTGCACGCCCTGGACGAGCGGTCGGACCGAGTCGATCATCTGCTGCGCGATGAAGATGCCTTCGCGGCGCGCGGCGTCGGGCGTGTCGGCCTGGGCCATGCGCAGCATGATCTCCTCGGGCATGGAGACGCGCAGGTCGTTCTTCATGAACTCGGCGTTGCGCAGGCTGGTGAGCGGCCAGATGCCGGCGATGACCGGGATGCGGTACTCTTTGATCTTTTCGAGGAAGCTCTCCAGCAGGCGTAGGTCGAAGACCGGCTCGGTGATGACATACTCCGCGCCCGCCTCCACTTTGTAGGCAAAGCGGCGCAGTTCCTGCTCGATGTCGGGCACGCCGGGGTTGGCGGCGATACCGATGGTGAAGTTGGTGCTTGCGCCGATCGCGTTCGAGCCAATGTCGAGGCCATGATTGAGCCGGCGCACGATGTTGACCAGGCCGATGGAATCCACGTCAAAGACTGCGGTGGCGTCGGGGTAGTTGCCCAGCTTGGACGGATCGCCGGTGAGGCAGAGAATGTTGTGCAGTCCGATGGACGAAGCGCCCAGCAGGTCGGATTGGATGGAGAGAATGTTGCGGTCGCGGCAGGTGTAATGGAGGATGGTTTCAATGCTGGTGTGCTGCTGGATCTGGATGCAGAGGCTCTGCGCGCTCATGCGGGCCGAGGCGCGGGGCGAGTCGGGCACGTTGATGGCGTGGACGCCCAATTGAGAGAGCAGTTGCGCGCCTTCGATCTCCGCGTTGCAGTTGATGCCTTTTGGGGGAACGATTTCGACCAGCGTGACGAAGCTGCCGTGTTCGATAAGAGACCCGATGCGGGAGCGCTGGCCCAGGGGAGCCGGCGGGGTTTCGGCGTTCAACGCAGGCGCAGCGCCAGCGACTTCGATGCGGGTTTGCGCGTCAATTGCGCGCATGGCCGAGCGCATGGCGCGAATGTGGTTGGGGGTGGTGCCACAGCAGCCGCCAACGATCTGCACCCCGGCGTGGATGGCCTTGCGGGCGAAGCTGGCCATGTATTCGGGCGAGCAGAGATAGATATTGCGCCCCTCGACGGCGCGCGGCAGGCCGGCGTTGGGCATGGCGGCAAGGGGCAGCGTGGTGGCGGAGCGCATGGCTTCGATGGCGGTGAGCACCGTGGTGGGGCCGGTGGAGCAGTTGACGCCGACTGCGCCGGCGCCCCACTCGGCGAGCAGCGCCGCGGCCTGCTGGGGCGACGCGCCGTCAAGGCAGTTGCCATCGTCGTCTACGGTGACCATGACCAGGGCGGGCAGATGAGGAGCGATTTCGCGGGCCGCCGCCAGCGCCTCGCGGGCCTCGTTCAGTGCGGGCATGGTCTCGATGCTCAGCATATCGACGCCCGCTTCGCTGAGAGCGCGAATCTGCTCGGCAAAGGCGGCGCGGGCTTCGTCGAGGCCGGTCTTGCCCAGCGGCTCGAGGCGCACCCCGAGCGGACCGACCGAGCCGGAGACCCAGGCCAGGCCCGCTTGCTTGTCCTTGAAGCGCTCGATGGCCTGGCGGGCAATGCGCACGCCGGCCGCGTTGATGGCCTCCACCTTTCCGGCCAGCCCGTGGCGGCCCAGCCGGAAGCGGTTGGCGCCAAAGGTGTTGGTTTCAAGAATCTCCGCGCCGGCCTGCAGGTACTCCTCGTGAATCGCGAGGATCAGGCTGGGGTCGGAGAGGTTCAGCTCGTCGTAGCAGCGGTTGATGAAGATGCCGCGGGCATAGAGAACCGTGCCCATGGCGCCGTCGGCGAGGATGGGGCGGCTGGCGAAGATGTCGGCTAATTGCGGCATTCTCTAGTCATGCTAAGCCATGCGGGCCGGACGCGCCAGCGGGCAGGGCCGCTTTGTTATACTTCGGTAGACCCAAGCTCTGGCTGCACCGGCTCCGGGCCGGTTTTTTCTCGCCGCCCGTTGCGCCGGCAACTGCTGTCGATTCGTTCACGCCGCGGTCCTGGCCGCGGACATTCCGCGCGGCGCGCCGCGTTTCTTCCGTTGAGGTAAGGGATTTTGAACAAGAGAAGTCTTTGCATGAGCGCCGCCGCGGCCCTGGCGGTTGCGGCCGCGCTGGCAGGCTGTGGAAGCACGACGTATTTTGCGGGCCGGAGCCTGCCGCCCAGCGGGCTGAGGAACCGCGTGCTGATCGCGATCCAGAATACCACCCCCATTTCCTCAGGCTCTTTGCAGTTCGTGGACGCCTTTTACGACATCCGCTACATGTATAACAGCACCAGCACTGGTCCCGCGTTTGCCATTCCCGGGTTTTCGAACGGTCTGCCAATTTCCATCCAGAATATGCCGGAGGAGACGCTGGGAGCGGTCTATGGGTCGAGCAACGGGAGCCTTACGCCGATCTCCTATGCCAAAGAGACGGCCCTGCCCGCGGTGAACGGCCTGAGTGGCCTCTCGTCGAGCGTATTCGTGACGCGAAACCAGTTATATGCGTTTGCGGCCAGCCAGCAGTCGCATGTGCTGACCGTGGTGAACCGAGTCGCCGGCAGCAGCTACCCCCTCGGACTGCCGGGCGTCTACCGCGTCAGTGTGAATCCCGGCGGCTCGGTGGCCCTGGCCTTTGTGCAGAACTCGAATTACGTTTATTATCCGCGGGAACTCACGGCAGCCGAGACGATCACTTACTCGGGCGGCCCCAGCACCTGGCCGGCGGGCGCTCAGGACTGCGAGCCGCAGAACGAGCCGCTCTGGTGCCTCTTCCAGGCACTGGATCCGACCGGGAATCCGCTGGTCTTTGACCGGCCGGTCAAGGCCGTCTTCTCGGCTGACGGCGGAACCGCGTATATCCTCAGCTGTGGACCGGAATGCGGCGGGACCAAGGCTTCGATCACACCCCTGCCGGTGGCGCCAATGATCTTTCTTGTCGGTCAGGGGTCGGGCGCACTGCCTGCCACGACGACCACTCCCAGCGCACAGTGCGGGACAGTAAACATCGCAACAGGATGCATTCCCATCCCCGGGGGCGCCAGCAATGCGCTGGTCGACAGCACCATCATGTACGTCGTGGGCCAGGAGCAGATGACCGACACGTGCTCTGTCGGCGCCCTGTGCTGGGGCGGTCACCTGACGGTGGTCAATCTGCAAAATAATACGGTTGTACCCTCCACAGGCGCCGTACCCAACCCGGTCTCGATCAGCGACGGGGCGCCGGGCGCCACCAGCCGCATGGAACTAGCCGACGACAATACGCTGTGGATCGCTATGACCAAGTGCACCAACGGCGAGCGCGCCAACAACAACTTGCCTTACGGCTGCCTCACGATGGTCAACACGACGAACAACGCGGCAACTCTGATGCCCTATAACGGCGACGCCACGGGCGTTGCCTCGGTCACCGGCCTGCACAAGATCTATACGGCGGAGGGCGGGCAGGTGTATATCTACTCGACCGCGAATGGCGCGTCGATCGACAACCAGTACGTGACCGTGACCGGCACGGCCTACGATGTGGCCTACATGGATGGGCTTACCGACGACAACAACACCGTCTACTGAGTCAGTGGTCAGTGGTCAGAGATCAGAGATCAGGGATCAGCTTGCGGAAGGCATCGGTCCGGTTCCGTTCATAGGGGGATCGCCAGTGAACGCCAATTCCGCTTCCGATCCTATTGCAGCCGATGTGCTTGCCATCGCGGCGCATCGGGACGATGTGGAACAGACCTGCGGCGGGAGCCTGCTGCGCATGGCTTCACGCGGTCTTCGCACCGCCATTCTCGACCTGACGCAAGGCGAGGCCGGAACGCGCGGCACTGCGGAAGATCGCGCCCGCGAGGCCGCGGAAGCCGCCCTTCTGCTGGGCGTGGGCTGGCGGCAGGCGCTCGACCTGCCCGACGGCGCGGTCGAAAACACCCTGGAAAACCGCATCAAGATTGTGCGCATCCTGCGGCTGCTGCGTCCGCGCGTGGTCATTTTGCCGTATTGGCAGGCGAGGCATCCGGACCACGCCGCTGTCGCCGCGCTCGGCTACGAGGCTTGCTTCCTTTCCGGGCTAAGCAAAGTGGAGACGGGATTGCCGCCGCATCGCCCCTTCAAGATCGTCTACGCCAGCCTTTACGCGGACGCGCGCCCCAGCTTCATCGTGGACATCACGCCCTTCATCGAGCAGCGCCACGCCGCGCTGATGGCCTATCAGTCGCAGTATGCCAACCAGGAGGCAGGCGGCGGGCTGTTTGTTCCCGAAGAGGAGATACGCGAGCGCACGTTTGCCGAGGCGCGCCATTATGGACTGCTGGCCGGCGTGCGCTACGGTGAGCCTTTCGTGCAGAAGGAAGTGGGGCTGGTGGACGATTTGACGCTGGTGCCGGTGCAGTCGATTTAGACCGCGCCGCGCGTCAGCGGCTGAACCACATGCGGCCTCCGACGGCGATCAGGGTCAATGCGAAGATGCGGCGCAGCCAGAGTTCGGGAATGTATTGCGCGCCGACGGCTCCCAAGTATCCGCCCACCAGAAAGCCGACGGCCAGCAGCAGCGCCACGCGCAGGTCGGCGTTGCCTTTGCGGTAGTACTCGAGAAATGCGAAGAGGCCCACGGGCAACAGCAATGCGCCCAGCGAGGTGCCTTGGGCTTTGTGCTGGTCCATGCCGACGAGCCAAATCAGCGCGGGAACAAACAAGATGCCGCCGCCAATGCCCACTACGCCGGAAACCATTCCAACCACTAGCCCTACCAGCAGCATCATCCAGGTCACGAGAGCCTCCCGAGAGCGCGGCGAAGAGTGCCTTGCTCTTCTCCAGAGTAGCTGAGCGGGCGGGCCAAGGGCTCACAGGTTCACGGTTACACGTTTTCACGGGGCGGTGAAACTGTGAGATGGATGTGGTTTAGAGTGAATTAGTTAGAGGGGGTTCCACCGTTCCACGGATTCGCAGGTTGCGTGGTTCCGTGAAGGGGGCTCTTGTAGGTTGTTGATTTTAAGTTAGTTGGATATAGCTCCACAGATTCACAGGCGAAATTGAGAAAAAAAGCGGCGAGGACAGCGGAGTTCGCGGGGCTAGCGGAGTTAGCGGTGTTGGTGGCGATGGTAGTGTTTATGCTGCTCATGCGGGTCTGAAGGTCTGCACAAGCTGCCGCTGGCGGCTTGGAAGCCGCCAGTACAGCCGACCGGGAGGTCGGCGCTACCAATTTGCGGAGGGGTCTAAAGCCCGCTTCCGGCTCAAATTCACGGAACATTTGCAATTCCTTTGCCTGGTTGAAGTAATCTGTTCGTAGTTCCGTGCGGCCTCCGCAATCGAAGTTGAACGGCCGCCGGGCGAGGGCAGACCGGTTGAGCCAGACTATATTTGTACTGGAAGACGAAGCCGATATCGCGCGGCTGGTGCAGCACCACCTGGAGGCCGCGGGGTTTGCGGCGCGGCTGTTTCATACCCCCACGAACCTTATTCCGGACGCGGAGCGGCAGGCTCCGGCGCTGTTTCTGCTGGACATCATGGTGCCCGGCGGCGACGGGCTGGATGTGTGCCGGCGGCTGCGGCTGAACCCGATGCTGTCAAGCGTGCCGATTATTTTTCTTACCGCGCGGGCGGGCGAAAACGACCGCGTGCTGGGCCTGGAGATGGGGGCCGACGATTACATTACCAAGCCCTTTGCGACGCGCGAACTGGTGGCCCGCGTCAAGGCCGTGCTGCGGCGCTTTGAGCGGCCCACCACGCCTTCGGTGATCCGCTTTGAAGAGGTGGTGATCGACGCCAACGCGATGCAGTTGAATGTGCGCGGCCAGTTGACCACCACCACGGCCACGGAGTTTCGGCTGCTGGACTACCTGGCGCGGCATCCGGGGCGGGTGTACAGCCGCGACCACCTGTTGGACGCCGTCTGGGGCGATGCGCGCTTCGTCACGCCGCGCTCGGTGGACGTGTATGTGCGCCGGATTCGTGAGAAGATCGAGGTCGATCCGGAAAACCCGCGCTACCTGAAGACGGTGCGGGGTGCCGGCTACCGTTTCGAGCTTCCCAAGAGCGAGTAGACGCAGAGTGAAATCGAAGATCTTCACCAGGCTTCTGGGCCTCTTTCTCCTGCTGCTTGTCTTCCAGGCGGCGGCGATGGAGTTTGTCTTCATTCCGCTGATTGCGGGCAAGGCGCTGGAGCTGCCGCCGGGGAAGGCTGGGCTGCTGCTCAGCGACGAGATTTTGTGGTCGGGGCTGATCGCGCTGGCGGTGGCGCTGTCGCTGGCGGTATGGATTGCCAGCCGCATCTCCACGCGGCTGGAGCGGGTGATCGCCTTTGCGCGGAAGATCGGCGAAGGCGAGTTGACGGCACGGCTGCCCGACACCGAGGAAGAGGTGCTGTCGGCCTCGGAGGCCGCGCTGAACCAGGCGGCGGAGCGGCTGGGGGCGAGCTTTGCAGAGATCGAGAGCAGGCGGCAGGAGCTGGCCGCGATGCTGGATTCGATGCAGGAGGCGGTGGTGGCGATCACCGCGGAGGGGCTGGTTCGCTGGTCGAACGCGGTGATGGAGCGGATTGCCGGGACGCAGATTCGCGCTGGGCGGCCGCTGGTTCACTCGGTGCGCGATCCGGAGCTTCTGGCCTGCCTGAAGGCGGCGCTGGAAGAACGCGAGGCGCGTTCGGGGCGGGCGAGTTCGCTGGCAGCGGGACGGATTTTTGAGATCAATGCCGTTCCCATGCCGTCGGGCGGGGCGCTGGCCGTGCTGCACGACGTGACGCGGATCGAGGCGGCGGAGAAATCGCGGCGCGAGTTCATTGCCAATGTCAGCCATGAGCTGCGCACCCCGCTTACTTCGATCCAGGGCTATGTGGAGACGCTGATCGAGGACCAGCATCCGTCAAAGGAAACGACGCGCGAGTTCCTCGGGATCATCCTCAAGAACGCTACGCGCATGAACCGGATTACCGAGGATCTGCTGGCTTTGGCGAGCGTGGAAAGCCCGGAC
>JBEKPI010000038.1:0-22201 GCA_049520855.1 Occallatibacter sp. | reverse complement strand
AGGCCTACGTCAACAACCTCAACGCCGCCCTCGCCAGCCACCCCGATCTGGCCGCCAAATCCGTCGATGACCTCGTCCGCGACCTGGCGACAGTGCCCGACGAGATCAAAGCAGCGGTCCGCAACAACGGCGGAGGCCACTCCAACCACACCGCCTTCTGGCATCTGATGGGCCCGGTCGGTTCCGATGGAGTCGGTGGCGCGCCCACCGGCGCCATTGCCGACCAGATCGCCGCGGATTTCGGCGGCTTCGAGAGCTTCAAGAAGACCTTCAACGAGACCACCGCCAAGCAGTTCGGCTCCGGCTGGGGCTGGATCATCTTTGTCGGCGGCAAGCTCAAGGTTCTCTCCACGCCCAACCAGGAATCGCCGCTGACGCAGGGCTTGTACCCCATCCTCGGCAACGACGTCTGGGAGCACGCCTACTATCTTAAGTACCAGAACCGCCGCCCCGACTACCTCGCCGCCTGGTGGAACGTCGTCAACTGGCACGAAGTCAACAAGCGCTTTGCCGTCGCCAAAGGCTGAAGAGCGGGGAAGAGGGAACAGGGAATAGGGGCCGGTTGAGTCCCCTTCCGCTGACCACTTCCATTGTCCTCCAACTGAGAGAAATCATTGGCAAAACCCCTGCGGCGGGGCTGTTGGGGTTCATGCCCATTTCCCGATTTTGGGACATGGGAAACCACGAACCTCACCCGCCGGCTTTCAATCTCCACGAAGCCTTCCGGTTCCGGGGAGTCCAAGCCTGGAGGCTCCCAGGACTGAGATTCCATATCGGGGCCACCCGATCTTGGCGGCAGATTCAGAGGCGGGCCACGCGCGATTGGCAGCTCTGAAGGCCCGGCAAGACCTGGCTCTCGGAGGTTGACTTGACGAGAATAGAAATACTCGGCTATATGTCTATCGTGGAATCGTTGTTTGCCGCCATCGCGGAGCCTAATAGCCGGGCCATCTTGAGCCTTCTTTCGAGGATGAGAACATGAAAATGACGGACGCGAGCCAAGGCCAGCCGGCATCGGAGCTCATCTCGAAGAGAATCGCCGAACTCGGCGACTGGCGCGGGGAAACCCTCAGCAGAATGCGCAAGCTCATCAAGGAAGCAGCCCCGAACGCCGTCGAGGAGTGGAAGTGGATGGGCACGCCGGTTTGGTCGCACAACGGCATCCTCTGCACTGGCGAATCCTACAAGAATGTCGTGAAGCTTACCTTCGCCAAGGGCGCGTCTCTGAAGGATCCGGCCCGTCTCTTCAACTCGAGTCTCGACGGAAACGTTCGCCGCGCGATCGACATTCGCGAAGGAGAGGAAGTTGACCAGTCCGCCTTCAAGGCGCTCGTGCGCCAAGCTGTCGCCCTCAACAGTTCCGGCGAGTCGAAACCCTCAAAGAAGGCGAAGTCTTAAGGGAAGCCGCCCCCGAACAGGAACATCGGGGTGGCGCAGGTGTCGTTCCGCCCGACCGCCCAGGATGAAGATGGCCTCGGCATCTCGTGAAGCCTTGGCCGGGGGCCTCACGCCGCCCGTATCCCTTCCAACGATATACTTGACGCTGAGTTGACCCTTCGCCGCTTCAGCCCTTGAGCCGTCGCGCCGCTTCCGCATAGGGTGTACCTCGGCGGCTGATTGGGTATTGCCGGCGTCAACGAGGATGATTTGTCCCAGATTCCCGAAGCTGCGGAGCACGTCGAGCTATCGCCGCCGATCTGCGTCGATCTGGACGGCACGCTGATCAAATCCGACTCGCTGTTTGAAGGGGTTTGCCAGTTCATGCGCCGGAATCCGGCGCGCTTCTGGCAACTGGGAGTGTGGCTGGCCGGGGGGCGCGCCCACCTCAAGGCAGAGGTTGCCCGCCATGCCCCGCTGGACCCGGACAGCCTGCCCTACAACACCGAGCTGCTCAGCTATTTGCAAGGTGAGCGGCGCGCGGGCCGGCAGCTCTACCTGGCCACCGGGGCGGATGCCTCAGTGGCGGCGCGGGTGGCGGCGCATCTGGGCATCTTTGCAGGTGTGCTGGCCTCCGATGGCCTCACCAACCTGACCAGCCGGACGAAATTGGCCCTGCTGCAGGCCCGCTTCGGCACGTTCGACTACGTGGGCAACTCCAGGGCCGACCTGCCTCTGTTGGCCGGCGCGCGCCAGGCGATGGTGGCCAACCCCTCCCTTGCTCTGCGTCTGGCGTTGCGGATGCGGCGGATTCCGGTGGCGCGGAGATTTCTCGGCCCATGATCTATGCGCACTTTGCCGACGGCTATCTCGATGCAGGCGGCATCTTTTCGGCCCGTTGAAGCGTCCCAACAGTGTGCGAATTTGCACTTTTCCGGGGCGCGCGGACTCACCGCAAAGATTCAACTATCATGGTATCTTCAACTGAATGTTAAGAGAGGGCCGGGACGGGCGCGCTGTCCGGTCCCAGAACCCATTGAGCCGGTCGAGACCGAACCAGGGCGATTGCCACACTTCTTAGGGATCCCTGGTTGCACGCAACAACGGTCGAAAACAGCCCGGCTCAGGAGCGAGTACCAGCCTTATGATGTGGATTGTCCGGCTTGCGCTGCGGCGGCCTTACACCTTTGCCGTCTTTGCGCTCTTGATTTTGATCCTCGGCGTCTACAGCATCCTGTCGATGCCCACGGATATCTTTCCGAATATCGACATTCCCGTCGTCACGGTGGTGTGGAACTTCAATGGCCTCTCGGCGCAGGAGATGTCTACTCGCATCGTCTTCAACAGCGAACGGGGCATGACCACCACGGTCAACGACATTGAGCACATCGAGTCGCAATCGCTGAACGGCATCGGTCTGATCAAGATCTTTTTCCAGCCGCATGTGAACATCGGCAACGCGGTGGCCCAGGTGACGGCGATCTGCCAAGTGCAGTTGCGCTCGCTGCCGCCCGGCTCGGTGCCGCCCTTCATCATCCAGTACAATGCCTCCAGCGTGCCCATCCTGATGCTGGGCGTCTCCGGGCAGGGGATGAACGAGCAGCAAGTGAGCGACGCGGCCAAGAATGGGATCGGCGTCCCGCTGGCGACGATCGAGGGAGCGCAGACGCCCTATCCCTACGGCGGCAAATCGCGCCAGGTGCAGGTGGACTTGGATCTTCATGCGCTGCAAGCCAAGGGACTGTCTCCGGTGGATGTGGTCAACGCCATCTCTGTACAGAATCTGATCGCGCCCTCCGGCACGATGAAGATCGACCGCTTCGAATACGCCGTCGAAACCAACTCCGCCCCGAAGATGATCGACGATCTGAACAATCTGCCCGTCAAGGCGGTCAACGGCTCGATGATTTACATCCGCGACGTGGCCCACGTGCGCGATGGCTATCCCCCGCAGACCAACATCGTGCGCGTGAACGGCAAGCGCGCCATCATGATGAGCGTGATGAAGACCGGCTCGTCCTCCACGCTGGACATCATCAAGGGCGTGCAGAAGAAGCTGATTGAGATCAAGAGCCAGTTACCGCCGGCCCTGCGGATCGACACGCTCTCAGACCAGTCGATCTTTGTGCGCGGCGCCATCGACGGCGTGGTCCGCGAAGCCATTATTGCCGCCTGCCTCACGGCCGTCATGATCCTGATCTTTCTCGGCAGTTTCCGCTCGACGGTCATCATCGCGGTCTCCATTCCGCTCTCGATCCTCTGTTCCATCATCGTCTTGTCGATGCTGCACGAGACCATCAACATCATGACGCTGGGCGGGCTGGCGCTGGCTGTCGGCATTCTGGTGGACGACGCTACAGTGGAGATCGAAAACATCAATCGCAACATCGAGACGGGCAAGGAGGTCGAGCAGGCCATCCTCGACGGCGCGGCGCAGATTGCCACTCCGGCGCTGGTCTCCACGCTAGCCATCTGCATCGTCTTCGTGCCCATGTTCTTCCTCGGCGGCGTGGCGCGCTACCTGTTTGTGCCCATGGCCGAGGCCGTCTGCTTCGCCATGCTGGCCAGCTATCTGCTCTCCCGCACCGTGGTGCCCACCATGGCCAAGTACATGCTCAAGGAGCAGGACGACGCCGAGAGCGCAAAGAAGCTTTCCAGCCGCAATCCCTTCATCCGCTTTCAATTGGCCTTCGAGTCCGGGTTTGAGCGTTTTCGCCAGGGTTACCTGCGGTTGCTGACTTTATGCGTGGATAACGCCAGAGTCTTTCTGATTCTCTTCCTGCTCTTCGCCATCGGATCGTTCGGACTCACGCCCTGGCTAGGGCAGGACTTTTTTCCCTCGGTCGATGCCGGCCAGTTCAAGATTCACGTCCGCGCACGCACCGGCACTCGCATTGAAGAGACGGCCCTGCTCTGCGACCACATCGACTCGACCATCCGCGAGCAGATTCCGCCCAAGGAAGTCGTCTCCATTGTCGATAACGTCGGCCTGCCTTACTCGGGACTGAATCTCTCCTACTCGACCTCGGCGCCCATCGGACCGGCCGACGCCGACATCCAGGTGCAGTTGAGCAAGGACCACCATCCCACCGCGCCCTACGTCGAGCGGCTGCGCTCGGTGCTGGCCCGCGAGTATCCCGGCGTCACCTTCTATGTGCTGCCGGTGGACATTGTGACGCAGATTCTCAACTTCGGTCTCTCGGCGCCCATCGACATCCAGATCGTCGGGCCTGATCTTTATGGCAACCGCGCCCTCGCCGAGAAGATGCTCAACGAGGTTCGCTATATTTCCGGCGCGGCCGATGCGCGCATCCAGCAGCCTTTCGACTATCCGAATATGACGGTGAATGTGGACCGCACCCGCGCCCAGACCATCGGCCTCACGCAGAAGGACGTGGCTACCAGCCTATTAGTGGCTCTCAGCGGCAGCTTCCAGACCACGCCCAGCTTCTATCTCGATCCCAAATCCGGCGTGACCTACAGCGTAGCGATTCAGGCTCCGCAATACGATCTGGACTCGCTGGCCGCGCTGAAGAGCCTGCCCGTCACCGGCATCATCCCGGCGCCGCAAGCGACCGGCGCCGCGGCACTCGCATCCTCGACCGGAGCCAGCTCAAGCTCAACACCGCCGGTGCAGGTTCTCGGCAACATGGCCTCCATCGTGCCGGGCACGGAGCTGGGCACCGTGAGCCACTACGATGTGCAGCCGGTGATCGACATCTACGCCAACGTGGATGGAACCGACCTGGGAACGGTGACCGGCAAGATACAAAAAATCATCGACGAACACAAGGCCGATCTGCCGCGCGGCTCGCACTTCATCCTGCGCGGCCAGAGCGAGACCATGAGAGCCTCCTACATCGGCCTGCTGGGCGGGTTGGCGTTTTCCATCCTGCTGGTCTACCTGCTGATCGTCGTGAACTTCCAATCGTGGCTCGACCCGTTTCTGATCGTCTCGGCGTTGCCGGCGGCGCTGGCCGGCATCGTCTGGTTTCTCTTCCTCACGCACACGCGGCTCAGCGTGCCCGCGCTGACCGGCGCCATCATGTGCATGGGCGTGGCCACCTCCAACTCGATCCTGGTGGTCACCTTTGCCCGCGAACAATTGGATGTGCTGGTGGGCGATGCGCGCCGGGCGGCGCTGAACGCCGGCTTTGTCCGCCTGCGCCCGGTGCTGATGACGGCGCTGGCCATGATCCTCGGCATGGCGCCCATGGCTCTGGGCCTGGGCGACGGCGGCGAACAGAACGCCCCCCTGGGACGCGCTGTGATCGGCGGCCTCTTGCTGGCTACCGTGGCCACGCTCTTCTTCGTGCCCACATTCTTCTCTCTGGTCCACGGCTGGCTGGAAGGCCGCCGCAAGACCGCCCGGAACGTGGCGCGGGCCGAAACCTTCGACGAGTTTGACGAGCTACCGGAGTAACTTCTCATGAGCAATGAATCCAAACCGAAGACCCAAGCGTCCCCGCGGGCGGCTCACGGCAACGAGGCCGCGGACGAACAGAAACCCATCTCGCCGCGCCTGGCCCTGGTGAGCGCGGCGGTTGTTGTTCTCGTCGCGGGCGCGCTGGCGGGCTACGGCATCTGGAGCCGCGCGAATGCCGACAAAGTGTTGGCCCGAGTCACCAACGAACTGGCCGCCCCTTCGGTCATCGTCGCCGCACCGAAGGCGGGCGCGCCGGTGGACAGCTTTGTGCTGCCCGGCAACGTGACTGCCTGGACGGATTCGCCCATCTACGCGCGGACCGCCGGCTATTTGACGCGCTGGTACTTCGACATCGGCGCGCGCGTCAAGAAGGGCGCTTTGCTGGCCGAGATCGCCACGCCCGAGGTTGACCAGCAACTGGCCCAGGCCGAGGCCGATCTGAACACCGCCCAGGCCAACGCCAACAACGCCCGCATCCAGGCGGAGCGATACACCGGGCTGGTTCAATCGAGCGCCGTCTCCCGGCAAGATACCGATACGTTCGTCAATCAGGCCGCATCCACCGCGGCGGCTGTCAAGTCCGCGCAGGCCAACGTCGAGCGGCTGCGCGATCTGCAATCTTTCGAAAAGGTGTATGCGCCCTTCGATGGCGTCATCACCGCCCGCAATATCGACACCGGCCAGTTGATCGACCCCGGCGCGGGCAAGGAACTCTTTCACCTCCAGGCCATTCAGACGCTGCGCGTCTACGCCAATCTGCCCCAGATCGACTCGACGAACGTGAAGCGCGGCGCGAAGATCGGCCTGACCTTTGCAGAGCACGCGGGCAAGACCTACCAGGGGACGTTGGCGCGGACCTCGGACGCCATCGATCCGGTGAGCCGGACCTTGCTCGTCGAGGTGGACGTGGATAACCAGGCCGGCGAATTGCTGCCCGGCTCGCTGGCCCAGGTCCATTTCAAGGCTCCGCCCGCGGGCCCCACGTTCATTATTCCCGCCGCGGCGCTGATCTTCCGCAAAGAAGGGCTGCGCGTGGGGACCGTGGCCAACGGCAATGTGGCGCATTTGGTTCCGGTGGTCATTGGCGAGGACGACGGGGCGAACGTGCAGATCGTCACCGGCCTTGGACTCGGCGATCAGGTGATCCAGGATCCGCCCGACTCGCTCATCGAGGGCGAAAAGGTCCAGGTCGTCAGTCCCGGCAGCCAAACCGATGCGGGAGGCAAGTAACGATGCGGAACCCTCCGCTCCATTTCGGACAAAGGCTATCGAGACTGGGTGCCCCATCCATCGCGCCCTTTGCGATGGGTGGGAGACCACGAGCCTCAACCATCCCTCTCTTCGTGTGCCTCTTAACCCTCACTCTACTCGCAGGCTGCAAGCCCGTCGGACCCAACTACAATCGCCCCGGCTATGAGGCACCCCCAGCCTACAAGGAGACTGGCGCGACCACGGTGATCGTGCCGCCGCCCAACCCGTCTGGAGGCGGCTGGCAGGCTGCCTCGCCCTCCGACGGCATGGTACGCGGCAAATGGTGGGAGATTTACCAGGACCAGCAGCTCAACCAACTGGAAGAACACATCGCCCCAGAAAACCAAAGCCTGCGGCAGGCGCTGGAGACCTATCTCGCCGCGCGCGAACAGGTGAGCGCAGCCCGCTCCGCGCTCTTTCCCACGCTTTCTGCGGGGCCCTCCGTCCAGCGCCAGAGGGTCTCGAAGAACGGTCCCGACTACGCACCCACCAAGCCGGCCACTTACAACGATTTCGCGCTGAGCGCCCAGGCCAGTTGGGAGCCGGACTTCTGGGGCCGCATCCGCCGCACCGTGGAAGCCGCCCGCGAAACCGCCCAGGCCAGCGCCGCCGATCAGGCCAACATCGATCTCAGCCTCCATGCCGAGATGGCAGTCGACTACTTTCAACTGCGCGGCCTCGACTCCGAGATCAAGCTGCTGACGGCCACAGTCGCCAACCTCGAACACCAGCTCGACCTGACCCAGCGGCTTTTGGCCGGCGGAATCGGCACCGAAGTCGATGTGGCCCAGGCCCGCACGCAACTGGAAACCGTGCGCGCCCAGTTGGTCGATGTCGGCGTGGCCCGCGCCCAGTACGAACACGCTATCGGCGCCATCGCCAACGCCAATCTCTCAACCTTCAACATTCCCCCGTCGCCGCTCGACCTTGCGCTACCCAAGATTCCCGTGGGCGTGCCCTCGCAACTGCTGGAGCGCCGTCCGGACATCGCCGCTGCCGAGCGCCGCGCCGCCGCCGCCAACGAGCAGATTGGCATCGCGGTCAGCGCCTTCTATCCGACCATCACCCTCAATGGCACGGGCGGCTTCGAGAGCGAACACGCCGGAACGTGGATTCAGGGTCCAAGTGCCTTATGGAGTTTGGGGGCACAAGGAGCAGAGCTCCTCTTCGACGCCGGCCAGCGACACGCTCTCACCGACCAGGCCCGCCACAGCTATGAGGCCCAGGCCGCTGCCTACAAAGTTGCCGTCCTCGCCGCCTTCAACGACGTCGAAGACCAGCTCTCCGGCCTGAGAATTCTAGAGCAGGAGTCGACCGTCGAGCAGCGCGCCGTCGATTCCGCCCAACACTCATTCGATCTATCGAACCGGCGCTACAAGGGCGGCGTCACCAGCTATCTCGAAGTCCTCACCGCCGAAGCCACGCTCCTCCAGAACCAACGCGCCTCGGTCGATCTCCAAACCCGCCAGTTCGTTGCCAGCGTAGGCCTGGTTCGCGCCCTCGGCGGCGGCTGGGATTCCTCGCAGTTGCCGAAGTAGAAGCCCGTGCCCCAGAGGCACCCGGCCGCAAAGCAGGCGCCGTAGCCGGGAAACGCGAGGCGTCCGGCTGTTGTTGTGCTTTTTTCCATTCCTTCTTAACTGTCGCACAGGCGCGAATCGCGCCGCATCCCTGCCCAAAAACGGCCAAATCGGCGAGAATGGTAAACGATGACGAAGCGGCTGTTCAGGAGCGGATTGCTGCGCGTGGCCCTGGTTTTGGCCGGGGCGGCGCTGTGCGCGGTTGCGCCCGCGCCGGCCCAGCGCCGCGGTGGCCGAGGGGGCGGCGGATCCGACGCGGACGTGCAGCGCGCCATGGCTGATCGGCTTCCCGGCAAACCCACGCTGCCGCCCGTGTTCACCTTTCCCGTTGCGCCGCTGGGTTTTTCGGCTCCGGGACCCAAATACTTTACCGAGCAAACCAGCCTTGTTTCGCTGGACTTTCTGGATGAGGACCGGCTGCTGTTCACCTTTCGCGTGCCGGGACTGATCCGCCGCGAGGTGGGGGAGAGCGATGCGGGCGATGAGCGGCAGATTCGCGCCGAAGTTCTTTCGTTGTCTGCCGGAAGGGTTGAGGCCGAGGCCCTGTGGACAGTTCACGACCGGGCCCGCTACCTGTGGATGTTCCGCGACGGCCACTTCCTGCTGCGCGACCGGGACAGCGCCGAGCTGGGCGACGCCACGCTTGAACGCAAGCCCTATCTGCGTTTTCCGGGGTCGCTGCTCACGCTGGAGATGGACCCGTCGCAGCAGTTTCTGGTAGCCGACACCCGCGAGCCCGCGGCGGTGGCGGAGAAAGCCGGCGAGACGTCTGGCCAGGCTAACCACCCCGGCGACAAGGATCCTCCGTCTCACCCCAGCGAGAAGAAATCGTTCACAGGGGAGCGCAAGGAGCCGGGGGCCGCAGCCAGCCAGCCCAGCCTGGTAGTGCGCATTCTCCGCCGGGACTCCGGACAGGTTCTGCTCGTCAGCCGGACTCGCACCGCCGTTCATCTGCCCATCAATGCCGACGGCTACCTGGAGCGTCTGCACGCCAAGGGAGACAGGTGGCTGATGAACCTGAAGTCCTTCAGCGGCGGGAGCACCGTCCTGGGGCAGTTGGATTCGACCTGTCCGCCGCTCTTCGATTTTGTCTCGCAGCGGGAGGTGCTGGCCACCGCCTGCAACTCCTTCGGGAGCAGCGTACTGGTGGCATTCGGGGCCGATGGCCGCCGCATCTGGGAGAGCGAGACGACCCTGGCGACCACCTGGCCGCTGCTGGTGATGGCGCCGGATGGCTCGCGCCTGGCGCGGGAGTCGCTGGCCATCAACCGTCCGATCACCAAGGACGCGCCCCTCGATCAAGACGCCGTCAAAGGGCAACTGGTCGAGGTTTTCAATGCGGCTGACGGCAAGCCGGCGCTTGTGACAGAGGCCAGCCCCGCGCTTGACGCTGGTGGAAACCTGGCCTTCTCACCCTCCGGGCGGCGTATAGCCGTGCTCAACGGCGGCCAAATCGAGGTCTTCGATCTGCCGGCGGCGCCGCCAGTTCCAGAGCCGGCATCCCATCCGAAGGGCCGCTGACCGGTCACTCCGCAAACACAGAGATCGGCTCGACTTTTCTCGCACGTCCAGCCTGCTTGCCGTGATAAGTTGTTGGTATCCCCGCCTCTTCCCCGGAGGCAGCCAACAATTTCAAACACAGCGATCCAACGGATCACCGGGCCCATTTTCAGCCTGCAACCCAACAGGATGCATTGACCCAGGCGACCCGCTCGCCATGAGCTGGTAAAGAAAAACTCTGCGACAAGGAAAGACCAGGAGGATCATGAAAGCCGATATCGCTATTTCCCCAGTCATGTCCCGGCGCTTCAACTGGCAAAGGCCAAAGTACCTTCTCTTCGCGTTCATTGGCCTGATGTACGCCTATGTCTTGTGGAATAACGAGAGCTTTCTCTTCAACCACAGCGACCCCGAATGGCCGCACATCGAGTCGTTCAAGTGGTTTCTTCTGCCCCATGGCCTGGCCGCCGGGTGCGCGCTCTTTCTGGGGCCATTGCAGTTTTCCGACCGGCTGCGGCGGCGTTTCGCCAAGGTTCATCGCGTTTTGGGGCGCTTTTATGTGGCCGGCGTACTGGTTGGCGCTCCCATCGGCCTCTACATTCAGCGCTTCGAAGAAAAGCACATGTACGCCGGCGACCCAACCGCGCACTCCCTGACCATCGCCACGGTCTTCGACGGCGGGATATGGATGTTCTGCACCCTCATGGCGCTGATGTTCATTCTTCGAGGAAAAGTTCAACTGCACCGGCAATGGATGACCCGCAGCTTTGCCTGCGCGCTGATCTTTATCGAAGTGCGCGTGGTAGCAGGCGTCTTCAACTGGGGTCAGTTTATAGACATCATTGTCTGGAGTTGCGTCGCGGCGGCTGTTCCTCTGGCGGATCTTGTTCTGTATTGCCAGGAGTTCCTTCTTGCCCACCAGAAACCGGCCAGGCCGGCCAAAGCCACGGCATAGAGCGGTTCTCCAAGGCCAGTTCCCTTTCCCATCGCACACGAGAGCCGCACTGTTGAACGCACATGGCCCCGCTATTTTCGGTTCCGGGGCCCGTTTGCGTTCAACAGAGAGAGCCAACCCGTGTAAACTGAGCAGCGGGAGAGTTTTCTTGTCGACAGCCTCCGTACGTTATGCAGTTGCCGCAGTTTCCGACCTGGGCAGCAGACGCGCTTCCAACGAAGATGCCTGTGGGTACTCCGTCGAGTGCGGCGTTTATGTCGTCTGCGACGGCATGGGCGGCGCGGCGGCTGGGGAGATCGCCAGTTCCGTCGCCATCGACGAGATACTCCGTCAGCTCTGCAACCGAGCAGAGGGCGGGCCGCTCGAAGAGATCATTCAACAGGCGATACGCGCCGCCAATCAGGCCATCTATTCCCGCGCCCAGAACGACCCGCAACTCAGCGGCATGGGAACGACGCTGGTGGGCCTGGTGACCGAAGGGAGCCGCGTGCTGGTCTTCAATGTGGGCGACAGCCGCTGTTACCGGCTGCGCGTTCCCGGCCCGCGCCAGGGCATATCGGCCTTGGCCCCGCCGGACCTGACCGCGCCGGACCCGAGCAGCCCCGATCAGGCCCCTGCTGAACAGATCCGGCCACAGGCCCGGCCTGAGCAAGCCATTCTGGAACAGATCACACTGGACCACTCGCTGGTCGAGGAACAGGTGCGCCTGGGCAACATGACCCCGGCCGAGGCCCTGCGCTCGCCCCTGCGCAACGTCATCACCCGCGCTCTCGGCACCCAGGCCGAGGTTCCGCCGGATCTGTTTGAGCTGGAAGCCGAGCCCGGCGACCTCTTCCTGCTCTGTTCCGACGGGTTGACCCGCGAGCTTGCCGATCCGGTGCTTGAGTCGATGCTCGCCGCCGATCTGACGCTCGAGGAACACTGCGCCCGCCTGGTGCAGGCCGCCAACCTGGCCGGCGGCCACGACAACATCACCTGCCTCCTGGTCCGCGCCGAGGCGTAGGACGGCTCACTGACGAAGCGGAAATTGCAGCAATAACATAGCTGCGGGAAGGCTGCTCCCGGGCCAGAGAGGACTCTTTACATCCTTTCTGTGATATGATCTTGCTGTGAGCCAGAGAAAGCCACCGATTCGAACGACAAAGATCGAGGAACATCGCCTCAAGGGAAAGAGAAAAGGGGCGGTACTGAAAGAGCAGGTGTGGTTCGAGGATGGGCAGTTGGTTGCTTACAGTTTGGCCTACATCAACCTGAAGAGGTGCCGGGTGGATCACGGCCGGGTACTGGGCTTCGACAATAGCCACGGCTATCATCACCGGCATTTCATGGGCGAGGTGGAGGCGGTGAGCTTCACGACCTACGCGGCTTTAGCTGAGCGGTTTATCGGAGAAGTCCACGATCTTTGGAGGTTAGAAGATGAGCAAGAGTAAAGTCACCATCGCGACAGGGAATGTCGAGGGCTTCTTCAACCGTGTGCGCGGCCACGCCGCAAAGCTCGATCGCGGCGAAGCCATTCTTCCGGGAATCACCATCACCTTTGAGGACCCGTTGGAGCTGCTGAACGTGCTTACTGCCGAACGTGTCCGCCTCTTGCGCTGGGCAAAGGCCGGATCGCAGCCCATTGCGGAACTGGCTACAGGGCTCAAGCGGGACGTGCGAGCCGTAAGCCGCGATGTGGAACGCCTGGAGAAGGCCGGCCTGCTGCGCACCAGCTATCGCGTCAATCCCGGACACGGCAGATGCAAAGTCGTCGAACCGGTCGCAAGGGAATACAACCTGACGGCCAACCTTTAGCAATTTAGGGACAGTTTGCCCGCCGCATCAATCCTGCTTCTTGACCCGCTGAAAGAGCAGCACCAGCGGAACGCACAGCAGCGAGAGAACGGCCAGCAAGCGGAAGTTATCCGCATAGGCCAGCAGGACCGACTGCTGCTCCACGCTGCGATAGAGCGCGCCCAAGGCCCTTTGATGCGCGCTAACCATGTCCGTCCCCTGGGAAAAGAGCTTGGCCTGCAAGCCGCGAACCATCGCGCCGGCCAGAGGACTTCCCGCCGCATCCGCCGACAAATAAGTCTGATGCACCTGGGCGCCGCGCACCAGGGCTGTGACCACGCTGGCGATGCCGACCGAGCCGCCGATGTTGCGCATCAGGTTGAAGATGCCGGTCGCATTGCCGATATCCTGCTTGCGCAGCCGGCTCAGCGTCATGGTAGTCAGCGGAACGAAGATGAAGCCCATGGCGAAGCCGTTGAGCACGTTGGGCACAACCACCGACGCCATGCCGATCTCCAGGCTGATCCAGCTCAGCATCCAGGTCGAGAAGCCCAAAATGGCGAACCCGAAGGCCATCAGCAGGCGTCCATCGACCCAGCGAACCAGTATCCCCACGGCAATCATCGAAGCCATGGCGCCGATGCCGCGCGGACTCACGGTGAGGCCGCTCTGCAGCGCCGAGTACCCCAGCACGGTTTGCAGAAACAGCGGCAGCATGGCGGTGATTCCATAAAGGACGAAGCCATAGATCACAGTGACCAGAATCCCCATGCCGAAGTTGCGGTCTGCCAGCACGCGCAACTGTACGATCGGATCGCGGTTGGTGAGTTCGCGGACGATGAAAGCGGCCAGCGCCAGCGTCGAGACGGCAACCATCCATCGCACCCATGAGGCCGCGAACCAATCCGCCTCCTGGCCCTTGTCCAGCACCAACTGCAAAGTCCCCAGCCACAGGGCCATCAGCCCGAAGCCGAGATAGTCGATCGCGCCTCGAAATGCCTTGCGTAGATAAGGCGGATCGACGATGTAGAGGTTGACCATGAAGAGCGCAAGAATCCCGATGGGAAGATTGATGTAAAAAATCCAGCGCCAGGAGTAGCTGTCGGTGATCCATCCGCCCATCGTCGGGCCGATGATCGGCGCGACCACAACCCCGATGCCGTAGACGGCCATCGCCGTGCCGTGCTGCCGCGGCGGAAAGCTCTCCAGCAGAATCGACTGCGCCAGCGGCTGCATCCCGCCGCCGCCCACGCCTTGCAGTATCCGCGCGACGATCAGCATGGGCATGTTCAGCGCCATGCCGCACAGCAGCGAGGCCGCCGTAAAGATCAGGATGGAAAGGATGAGCAGGCGCTTGCGCCCGATGCGGCGCGCGAGCCATCCAGCGGCCGGCAGCATGATGGCGTTCGAGACCAGATAGCTCGTGAGAACCCAGGTTGACTCATCGGTCGAGGCCGAGAGGCTGCCCGCCATGTGCGGCAGCGCGACGTTGGCCACCGACGAATCGAGCACCACCATAAAGGTGGCCAGCATCACGGCTGCCGCGACCATCCACGGGTTCGCCGCCGGCGTCACCGCGTGCTCTTGCGCTAGGGGCCGCATGTTGCTGGGAGCGCTCATCCGGCCGTTGATCCTCGCGGGTTAAGAGGCAGCGCCGTGCGCCGAGCGCGAAGCGCATTCCGGTGCTTTAGCCGCATGGTTCCATCCAGTATACTCGACAGTAAAGTGCGGGCAGCGCAGGGAAAGGAATGAATCTGCATGGCATTGAACCGGGTACCCCATGTCCCGGAACTTGACCTATGACTATGAGGTGCGCGATAGCAACGGCAATCCAGTCGGGCCGCCGAAAAAGTCAAGCGATCAGCTCGAGCCAGGGGACGGCAGCGGGGTGCTGATTATTGGCACCAAAGACATGGTTCTGCAACCGGGCGAGAGTAGGATCGATTACGTTCCTCTGGAAAGTTGGTTCGAAATAAGCCGGCCCGGAACGTACACATTCAGGTATCGGCGCACATTACGAATGATCCAGCATCCGATGTGGTCAAATCGAAGATCATTACCGTCACAGTGCTTCCAGCGAAGAGCAAGCCGTCAGCAGAGAGCAAGCCACCGGAAGAGAACTAGCGGTCAGCGGACGAGACGCCGTCCGAGGCAGATGCGCCGAAGTAGGCCGTCGGCAGGTGGCCACCTGCCCGGTTGGCGAATATTCGGCGGTTTGGGATTACACCCCCAACTAAATGACGATCGTTCGCCTGCTCACACCGGCCGGAACGCGCGGGTAGGACGACCGCCCGACATTCAAAAGCAGCTAGGCAAGCCTACGGCGCCTGAATCGCTGCCGTGAGTATTATGGCCGCCCCTTTGGGGTCCCAGCTGAATCCCACGGTTTGCTCGTCTGCCATGGTCACGTTGTTATTTGGCAACGGCGCGATATTATCGAAGCTAAAGTTATAGTATTGCGCCGCGGTAGGCACCGCTGGCGCAAACCAAGATAGTGCCTCGTACGGGTTAGAGCCGGACGGAGTGATCGGCCAACCATAGGGCATAGATCCCCCAACAGCATTCATAATGTAGCCAAAGGTCACAATGAGATATCCCTGAGGCGGCAATGGGTAAAGTTGCCCATCACCGATATTTATCCCCGCATCGAAGTAAGTGAAAAACGAACCCGTAAAATCCGGCACATTGTAGTTAAGCGTGTTATAGCCCGTAAGTGCGCCGGGCTGCTCCGCCGGGAAGCTCGCCTGGGGATAACCGGAAATTACGCGAATGCCGGTTATCGGGGAATTATAACCGGAATATACGCGAATGCCGAGCATCGGGATCGACGTCGTCACGGTGAGCGATCCGTTAAACGTTGCCGGCGTAACCGTATAACCCAGTCCTCCTAACTCCCACCCCCCCTCGAGTTGCGGTGCAGCGTACGTATCGCCAATGCTGTCAGACACCGTCCCCGGCTGAAAGATTTCCCCCAAAGGCCCGGTGTACCAAGCCACGACTACGAGATCGTTTGGGCCGACGGATCCGCTTGGAATGGTGTACGAATAGACTGGCTCCGTCAGTACGCCTTGAAATGACGGAGCCCAAGCAGATACGAAGGTTTGAGCCGAAGCTCTTTCCGAAATCGCGATAGCGCCGATGAACATCAGAGCGCCGAGCATAATCCCCCGGGATAGATGCTTCAAAACAGTTCGCCGGCGGGGCAAGCGAAAATCAACAATCATTGTCGTCTTCCTTCCTTGAATTGGCCGATCACAACAACATCTATGCCGATCTGGCAAAAGCATACTACCAGAAAAACTTTGCAAGGTTAATACCAGATAAACTTTGCAAGGCGGTCTTTATTGGGATTACCTGGAATCTCCTTTTTCGACCCAGAATCTCTGCAATCGTACCACTCGCGAGGTAGATCGCAAGGCCAAAAGAACGTTGGCGCCCAAAAAAGCCAGGCAGGTGGCCCAGGCGCCGATTATATCTCCTTCGATCATTCGCCAAGATGGGAGTCCGCGAACCCCAGCCCGGCACACAACAAAAAATCCACTCCGCCCTCCTGATTTTTTGCAGATAATTACCGCCCGTCGGCAGACAATAAAAGTAGTCAACAGAACGGGACTCAACTGGTCCCTGATCTCTGACCCCTGTTCCCTGCAAGGAGACGCCATGAGCAACACAAACACTACCATTCCCGCCAAAACCGCTAACTCCGCCAACTCCGCTGTCCTCGGCGTTTTTTTTCTCATTTCTGCATGTGAATCTGTGGAGCTATCGTTAACTAATACAGAATCAAATACTTACAAGAGGCCCCTTCACGGAACCACACAACCTGTGAATCCGTGAATCGGTGGAGCAGCCTCTAAATAATTCAAAATAAATCACATCCACCTCACAGTTTCACCGCGCGGTGAAAGCGTTATAAAGTGCAACCGTGGAGCACTGTTTCCCGTCTCCCCCGCTCCGCAGACGCTGGCCAAGGCGCGGAATCATTCATGCGCAAATCGAAGAATTATGTTGCGGCGGCCAATTGTGCGGTTAGTATGAACGTCATGCCGCGCGTCCGCGCCCAGCGGCCTTGGAGGAATTCCGATGAAAGACAAGCACAAGAAGAAACACCATGAGTCCGCACCCGAGGGTGAGCCCGCAAACGGCAAACAGAAGCGCGGTGACCTGCCCGCGCCCGTGCTGGGCAATGCAGAGACACAGCATCTGGGAAAAGACTGCGACTATGAGCGCGAACTGAGCCGGCTGCAAGTCGAGCTCGTCAAGCTGCAGGAGTGGATTCGCCAGGAAGGCCTGCGCGTGGTGATTCTCTTTGAAGGCCGCGATGCGGCAGGCAAGGGCGGAGCCATCAAGCGCATCACCGAATCGCTCAATCCGCGCGTCTGCCGGGTGGTGGCGCTGGGCACGCCCACGGAGCGGGAAAAAACGCAATGGTACTTCCAGAGATATGTTCCCCACCTGCCCGCGGCCGGCGAGATGGTGCTCTTCGATCGCAGTTGGTACAACCGCGCCGGCGTCGAGCGTGTGATGGGCTTTTGCACCGATGCCCAGCATCAGGAGTTCATGCAGAGCTGCCCGGAGTTTGAGCGCATGTTGCAGCGCTCCGGCATTCGCCTCATCAAGTACTGGTTTTCGGTCAGCGACGAGGAGCAGGAGCGGCGCTTTCAGGACCGCATGAAGAACCCCACCAAGCGCTGGAAGCTCAGCCCGATGGATCTCGAGTCGCGCAAGCATTGGGCCGACTACTCCCGCGCCAAGGACGAGATGTTCGCGGTAACCGACTCCAAGATGTCGCCGTGGTATGTGGTGAATGCCGAAGACAAGAAATGCGCGCGGTTGAACGTGATCCGGCATCTGCTGTCGATGTTCGTCTATAAGGATCTAACGCCGGCTCCGCTGGAGTTGCCGAAGTTGGAAAAGTCGAAGTACGTGCGTCCGCCGATCCAGGAGCAGAATTTCATTCCGCAGGTTTACCAATAGCGAAGGCTGCGGAGGATCGCCCTGTCTCAAGGCTTCAGCGGCGCTTCAAGCGGGACGGCGCAGGCTCAAACGCGCAGGATCTGAATGCCCTGACGCTCGAACGGGGCGAGGGCCTCGGCGCTGGCTCCGGTGTCGGTGATGATCAGGTGGATCTCGTTGGCCTGGCAGATGAAGGCGGGACTCACTTTGCCAAATTTGCTTGAGTCCGCGACGACGATGATCTTCTTGGACTGCTTGAGCATCTTGCGGTAGACCAGAGCCTCGTCGCTCTCCATCGTGGTGGCTCCGCGCTCGGCGTCGAGTCCGGTCACGCTGAGGAAGACCTTATCCATGTAGACATCGTCGAGGAAGGTCAGCGCGGCGTTGCCGGTGAGCGAAAACGACCATGCCCAGGGAACCATGCCGCCGGTCAAATAGGTGCGGATGCCGGGCTGGTTGCACAGTTCCATGCCGATATTGATGGCGTTGGTGACGACCTGAATCTCGTCGCGGTGGCGCAGGCTGCGGCCGATATGCGTGGTGGTGGTGCCCGCGTTCAGTCCCACCGTCTCGCCGGCGAGCACAAGCTCGGCGCCCGCCAGTCCAATGCGGCGCTTTTCGGCCGCATGGCGCTGTTCGCGGGCCAGGAAGGAGCTGTCGTAGCGGAACGGCTCATAGAGCAGCGGCTCGACCAGCTCGGCGCCGCCGTGCGTGCGGCGGATGAGGCCGCGATTTTCCAGCCGCGCCAGATCGCGCCGAATGCTGGGCGCCGACGAGCCGGCGACGGCGACCAGTTCTTCGATGGTGGCAGTCCCGGCGCGCAGCAGAAATTTGATAATCTGCTCGGAGCGGCGATTGATCGATTCAGACATATCCAGAGATTCTACCCTGTCGAACTGGAAAAATTGGGATTGTGGAGAATTTCTTCAGGAAATGATCAACGTTTGGCAGCATGTTTTCATTCTTTTGACCATTATCAAGTAAAATGGTCATACAAGGTGAGACTTCAGCCTGCACTGGCAGGCCACTGGGATGGGAAAGATGCCGAGCTTTGCTCATGAGATGTTGCGCGAGATCTACGAACAGCCGGAAGCGCTTCGCCGCACAATGGGACTCTATCTGCCGCCTCAGGCCAGCAACGGCCTGAAGCCGGACGTAGCCGACCTGCTGGCGGGCTGGTCGATTCCAGAGGGCGAAATCTTGATCGCGGCAAGCGGATCGAGCCGCCACAGCGGCCAGTTCGCGGAGATTCTGCTGGAAGACCTGTGCGGTCTCGCGGTCGATGTGGAGTATGCCAGCGAATACAGTTGCCGCGGCGGCCATCAAGACAAGGGCGCGCGCCATCCCAGCGTTTTGGTGCTCTCCCAGTCCGGCGAGACCTCGGACACGCTGGCGGCCCTGAGCGAGGCCCACCGGCGCGGAGAGAAAACTCTGGCGATCACCAATGCTGTTGACTCCACGATGGCGAACGAGGCGGATGTCTCCATGCCCCTGGCGGCCGGCGTGGAAAAGGCGATTCCGGCCACGAAGAGCTTTACCTGCCAGTTGGCCGTGCTGTTTCTTCTGGGACTGTATGAGGCGCGCCGGTTGGGACGGATGAAAGCGCCAGTGCTGCAAGCGAACATTGAGCAGTTGCAGGCCTTGCCCGGAAGCATCGAAGGGCAGCTCGAAGGTTGGCGGGCGCAGATGTCCGGCCTGGCCGCCAAGTACAAAACCGCCGCTACCTTCCTCTACCTGGGCCGGGGAATCCATTATGCCATCGCGCGCGAGGGAGCCTTGAAGCTGAAGGAGGCTTCTTACGTTCATGCCGAGGGCTACCCGACGGGCGAGCTCAAGCATGGGCCAAACGCGTTGCTCAGCGACCGGGTGCCGCTGGTCGTGCTGGCCGCCGTGGACCACGAGCTGGAAGCCTCGGTGGTCCGCTATGAGAAGACGCTGCAACTGCTACGCGACATGAAGGAGCAAGGGGCCAAGGTGATTGCCATTGCCAATGCGGGAGATCGGGAAGTGGCGGAGCTGGTGACGGATTGCGTCGAGGTGCGGGCGGAGACCGAGTACCTGCTGCCGATCGTCGAGGTCGTGCCTCTGCAACTGTTTGCGTATTTCATGGCTCTGGAGCACAACGTGGACGTGGACCGGCCCAGAAATCTCTCCAAGTCGGTCGTGGAGGAGTAGATTGATTCGGCGCTGGATGCGTTTCCGGCAAGGCATGGGCGTGTTTGGGTTTATGATTGATAAAGCGCGATTTGTTCTTTCAGGTGCGTCTAATGTTGCTGTTTCGATCGGAAGTTTTGACATTTGAGCCGAAAAGAACGTTTGAATAACGTATACTGAAGGGAATTCCAATTGCGCGCCCGCAGGTTAAGGAGCATTCCAAATGATTGACACGAAATTGAGCGTGGCCTTCTACGGCCACACGCGGCAGTATCACAACATCAAGGCGGAAATCGACGCTCAGATCAAGGATGTATTGGAGAGCGGCCAGTACGTGCTCGGCCCGGTTTGCAAGCGGTTTGAGCAGGAGTTGGCGGCCTTCCACGGAACCAAGTATGCCATCGGCGTAGGCAACGGAACGGATGCGATCTGGCTGGCTTTGGAGGCTCTCGGCGTCGGCCCCGGCGACGAAGTCATCACCCACCCCAATACCTTTTTCGCCACAGCGGAGGCGATTTGGCTGCGCAAGGCGACGGTTGTCCTGGTTGACAGCGATCCGCTGACCAACTGCATCGACCCGACAAAGATCGAGGCGGCAATCACGCCAAAGACCAAGGCGATCGTCCCGGTTCATCTCTACGGGCAGTGCGCCGACATGAGGGCGATCCGGAAGATTGCCGACAAGCACAATCTCTTTGTGGTTGAAGACAACGCTCAGGGTATCGCATCCCACGGCGACGGCTTCCGCGTGGGCGAATTGAGCGACGCCGCCACCACCAGCTTCATCATTCAGAAGAATCTGGGATGTTTTGGCGACGGCGGAGCGATCGTCACCAACAACTCCGAGATCGATCGCATCGTGCGCAAGCTGCGTAATCACGGATCGGAGAAGCGTTCCTGCCATAGCGTCGGCTACAACAGCCGCCTGGACGATCTGCAAGCCGGCGTGCTGAGCGCGAAGCTGAAGCACATCGACGAGTGGAGCGATCAGCGGCGCGGCTGGGCAGCGCGCTATACCAAGGGCCTGGCCGATGTGAAGAATCTCACGCTGCCTTACGAGATGCCGGGCTACCGTCACGTCTATCACCTCTATGTCGTGGAAACCAAGAACCCGGCGCACCGCGACGCGTTCCTGAAGTTTTTGAACGACGAAGGCATCGACGCGAAGTGCCACTACCCAATCGCGATTCATCAGCAAGAGGGTTATCCCTGGGGCTACGGAGCGCGCATCGTCGGGCCGATTCCGAACGCGGAACGCAACGCGGCCTGCTGCATTTCGCTGCCGATGTTCCCCGAGCTGACGGCCGAGGAAGTGGACTACACCATCGCCAAGGTGCTTGAGTGGGACGGGAGGACCAAGTGAGCCAGAAGTATCGAGTTGTGGTCGTGGGCATGGGCAAGCGCGGCATGCACCATGCGTTGGCCTTTCAGGCCAACGGGCGCTTCGAAGTAGCGGGGGTCTGCGATATCGACCCGGCTCGGTTAGACGCGGCGGCGGCCAAGTTTGGCGCCGCCAAGGGCACGGACGCGCGGGAACTCTGCGCGTCTGTCAAGCCCGACGTCTTCTGCTTCTGCACCCTGCCCAACCTGCGCATTCCGATGATCCAGGCGGGCATCGCGGGCGGGGCGCGGCTGATCGCGTTTGAAAAGCCGGTGGCGCTCACCACCAAAGAGGGCTTCGAGGTGAAGCGTATGCTCGACGCGGCCAAAGTGAAGGCCGTGGTCAGCCATCAGCACCGCTACGGCGAGCACTATCGCAAGGTGAAAGAAATCGTCGCCAGCGGCGCGCTGGGGCAGGTTCACACCGTCTATGGCACATCGACGGGCTGGATGACGCATATGCTCTCGCATCTGATCGATTACACGCGCTGGTATAACGGCGGAGCGCCTGCACAGTGGGTGATGGCGCAGGCGGCGGGCCGCGGCAAGCTGAGCGACAACCATCCTTCGCCGGATTACATCGCCGGCTTTGTCCAGTTCGCCAACGGCGTGCGTGGCGTCTACGAGTGCGGAGCGGGTGCGCCGGATGTTCCGGAAGCCGATGCCTGGTGGCGCAAGTGCCGCATTGGCGCGCAAGGCACAGATGGCTTCGCTGAAGTGCTGACCGGCAGCGGTTGGCGCGCGGTCACCAAGTCGGGCGCATCTTCTGGTCCGGGCAACATGAACTACGACCTCGACATGCCGCCTTACGTCCAGGAGATTGCCGACTGGCTCGACGACGACAAGAAACTG
>JBEKPI010000037.1:0-22582 GCA_049520855.1 Occallatibacter sp. | reverse complement strand
CAAGGAAAAACAGGCGATCATCGTCACCGAGATTCCCTACCAGGTCAACAAATCCAAGCTCATCGAGCGCATCGCCGACTTGGTCACCGAAAAAATCGTTGACGACATCAGCGACGTGCGCGACGAGAGCGACCGCGACGGGATGCGCATCGTCATTGAGCTCAAGCGCGGCGCGCAGCCGGAGATCGTACTCAACCAGCTCTACAAGAACACCCAGATGCAAGAGAGCTTCTCGATGATCTTCCTCGCCGTGCTCAACGGGCAGCCGCGTGAACTGGGTCTCGATCAGGCCATTCGCTGCTTCATCGATCACCGCATCGATGTCGTTCAGCGCCGCACCGTCTTCCTCTTGCGCAAGGCTCGCGAACGCGAACACATTCTCGAGGGCTACAAGATTGCCCTCGACAATCTCGACACCGTCATCCGCATCATCCGCGCCTCCGGCTCGCGCGTCGAGGCCCGCGAAAACCTCTACGCCTGGGGCAAGGGCGCGGAGATCGTCCTCAACCTCGACCGCGCCCGCCTGCCGCACGAGGAAAAAGGCCTTACGCTCCGCCAGATCGATGCCATCCTCGAACTGCAACTCTACCGCTTGACTCAGCTCTCCATCGACGACATCCTCAATGAGTTGCGGCAGAAGCGCGAAGAGATCGCCGAGTACGAATCGATCCTCTCCAGCGAAAAGAAGCTCCATGCGGTCATCGTCAAAGAGCTTGAAGAGGTTCGCGACAAGTACGGCGACGCGCGCCGCACACAGATCGTCGACGAGTCCGCCGAATTGCAGCTCGAAGACCTCATCGCCGACGAGCAGGTCGCTGTGACCGTCAGCCACCAGGGCTATCTCAAGCGGACTCCTATTTCCATTTATCGCCAGCAGCGCCGCGGCGGCACCGGCCGCATGGGCATGAAGACGCGCGAGGAGGATTTTGTTGCGCAGTTGATCGTCGATTCGACGCACGCGTTCCTGTTGTGCTTCACCAACACCGGCCGCGTCTATTGGCTCAAGGTCTACGAGATTCCCGACGTCGGCGCGGCCGGCAAGGGCAAGTCAATGCAGAGCCTGCTCGACCTCCAGCCCGGCGAAAACGTGCGCGCCATCCTGCCCGTGCGCGACCTCGAAGAAGAGGGCAAGTTCATCTTCTTCACCACGCAAAAGGGCACCGTCAAGAAGACGCCGCTCAAGGATTTCTCCAACGTCATGGCCCGCGGCATTATTGCCATCGGCATCGACAAGGACGACGAACTGGTCGCCGCGCGCATCACCGACGGGAGCCAGATCGTCTTCCTCGCCACGCATCTCGGCCAGGCGATTCGCTTCGACGAAAACGACGTGCGCTCCATGGGCCGCCCAGCTTATGGCGTTCGCGGCATCGACCTCGCCAAAAACGATTACGTCGTCGGCGTCGCCATCACTCCCAAGCAGCATGAGCCGGGCGAATACCGCATCCTGGTCGTCACCGAGCACGGCTTCGGCAAGCGCACCGATGTTGACAAGTACCGCCTGCAATCCCGCGGCGGCAAGGGCGTCAAGAACATGACGGTCACGCCGCGCATTGGCCGCGTCAACACCATTCAACTCGTCGATGATAGCAGCGAACTGATGGTCATCAGCCAATTCGGCAAGATCATCCGCATCGACACCAAGACCATCCGCGCCGCCGGCCGCGCCACGCAAGGCGTCCGCCTGTTGAACCTGGAGCCCGAAGACAAGGTAGCTGCCGCCGTAATCATCCCGCCCGATGAGCTCAACGGCAACCACGACGAGCCGACGCTGTTGCAATAGGGAGCGCGTGTTGCTCTCAAAATCGAGACCTGGAGCACTCGCAAATGAAGGCAGTTAAGGAGAGAATGCATCGTGCCAAATGGCCTTTCACATGATCCTCATTACGAGGAAATAATAGCCGGTTATGAGGTCTTCTTTTCTCCTATGAGCGAGTTAATTGTTGCCTTTGCAAAGCGTCATAATTTGCTACTCCAGAAGTATTATCATGACGCACCAAGTTGGAGTCTATGTTTTTTATACCCATCTGGCGGAGTCGCTAGAATTGACTTGAATCGAAAATCGGAACATATAGTTCGTATCTCAGGTATTTGGTGGGTCGATGATTACGATTCATGTACAAGAAGCATTAAGGAAACAGATTCAATCGAATGTGAGCCGATTGTTTCGAAGGTTGAACCTCATCTCATAAAGATTTTGAAATCCGTCTTATCCTTTACTCCAGGTGACTGGTCGCAGGTTGCAACTGGCTATGAGAAATATTGGCATAAGACCTGGACAAGAGAACAATTCGACAGGCTCAATAGTCATCTGCCGTACCCACAACTCGACTGAACGACTATTGGCGAAAGAAGTAAAGTGGATGGGAACCATGAGCATCGATAAGACAATTCGCAGGGTGACGGACCTCAAGGCGCAGCGGTTGGAGACCTACCGCTATTGGCGGAGCCGGCCCTGCGCCGAGCGCATGGCAGCCGTAGAGGAGATCGTCCGGTCCGCATATCTCTCCAAAGGAATCGATCTCGATCAACTGCCATCGGACAAGACTCTGAAACGCGTCGAGCGCCCGAACTGGAAGGCATTGTGAAAGGCCTGGTGAGACCATGCTGAAGGATCAAAGAGAGATCGTCGCAGCCTTCAACGCCCACGGGGTGAAGTATCTTGTGATCGGCGGCCACGCCGTCAGTATTCACGCAGAACCACGAGGAACCAAAGACCTCGATCTTTTCATCAAGGCTGACAAGGAGAACAGCGAGGCTGTCTTCGCCGCTCTCGCGGAGTTCGGCGCACCCATCGGCGGGATGACTCCAGACGACTTTAACGACAAGCCGACTTCCGTATTTCAAATGGGGGTCGAGCCCGGCCGGGTGGACATCTTGCAAGGAATTGCTGGAGTCTCCTTCGATGAAGCGTGGGAAAGCCGTGTTGAGGAACTCCTCGCCGGCCAGACTCCGGCGCACGTCATCTCGCGAGAACATTTGATCCAGAACAAGCTCGCCGCAGGCCGGTATCAGGATCTTGCGGATGTGGAGAAACTACGCGAATCCGCCCTTGAGGAATAGTCGTCCGGTCTCCACCCCTCCCGGAGGGAGGGTACGAAAATAGCCCAGGATGAAATCCTGGGAAAGCAGCCCATAAAACCACCGCGCCCCGGAGGGGCGCAGCGAAACCTATAAACCCACCCAATCGCTCCGCGTTATCTTCCGGATTGTCTTATCCATCGGCTTGCTCGGATCGTGGACGACGCCTATCTTCGCCCATGCCGCTAGGCTCAACTCATGCGTCAGCTCGAACCGTTCGCCAAAGGAGAGATTTCTCCAGTTGCGGACCTTCTCCGCCAGATGTTCCGGGACATAGGTGTAGTCAAAATCCCTCTCGTCCATGGGCCGGGCCTCTAACTTGATTGTAGTCCTTTCCTTCATGTTTCGAAGGTCTCGCAACGGCCAATCCGGACGACTCCAGGGAGCCGCTTCTTCCATCCACTCGGCCGACTGCCAGCCGTTCTTGCGCTCATAGCCGCTCAACAAGCCTGGCGGATTCAACAACGAAGTTTAACGGCAACCCGAGCGGCAGGTGGCTGAAACCTGGAGCCCACAACAGAACACCGCCTTGCAATAGCGCCACCCGGCCGGCAGCTTAGTGTACTTGTAAAGTTGGACTGTACGGTTCGCCAAGGTTGCTTCTCCGGGACCAATTACTTGGTTTGGAGAAACCTCAGGCTGTCTTTTTGCGGAAATGCCAGGAAGTCTGTTAGGAAGCCTTCTCAACCTCTTGCAAGCCAACTTGCATCAATATCTTGCCGGACTTTTGGTGCCGAAGAAGGGACTCGAACCCCCACACCCTTGCGAGTACGTGGACCTGAACCACGCGCGTCTGCCAATTCCGCCACTTCGGCACAGTACACACGTTCAGCGCTCTGACGCTGAACCGGCAGCAACTCTGAGTCTCGCAAATGCTGGGTCCGGTGTCAAATTCGACGCTCTTCCAACCAGGGCCGGGCACAGGGATCGGTGCTTCACAGGTTTACAGTTTTACAGTTTCTGTGGGCTGTGAAACCGTGAGGTGGATGTGGTTTATTTTGAATTATTTAAGAGGCTCTCCACCGATTCGCGGATTCACGGTTTGCGTGATTCTGTTTGGGTGCTTCGTTGCCGATGAACAAAGTTGTTTGAGGCTGGTATGTTTCAACAAAGACAGCAGGTTAGCCCCGCTTCGAGGATAGCGAGTTAGCAAGTTGGCGGCGGTTCATTTCAGCCATAACTCGACGGGCGAGCCGGCTGCTGCCTGTGAACAGGGTTGGAAATGCTGCATTTCGCCGCGCCCCTACGGGGCGCGTGATCGTGCTGGGCTACACCCCAGGGCTGCGCTGCGCTTGCCCTGGGCTATTTTCCTTCGGCCCCTCCGGGGCATAAGCAAACGCCTCCCGTTCATTCCAGCCGTAAAACGCCCCCTGTTCATTCCAGCCTTAACTCGACGCGGCGAGTTGGGCTGCTCAGGATGGCAGATCATTGATTACTCAAACTTCAGACTCACCTTGCTAGTGTTTACACCGTGTGTTTTGGTAATGGCTACTGGAGCAGTGCGGGCGAGGACGCCCTCACGACAGCCGGTCTGGAGACCGGCGCTACATTCCGCAATTAGTCAATCACGCGGTCTCAGTACCAGCTGCGCGTCGAATTGGCGGTTGAAGCGGATGAGGGCGATCCATTGGCCATGGTCTTCTTGCTTCCAGACTAAATCGCCGTGGAGTTGGAGGGCGATGGCTTCGGGCGGGAGGTCGTGGTGGAGGCCGAAGTAGCGCTCGTCGGTGGCTTCGTTCCAGAGTCCGAAGCGCAGGGGGCCGAGATTGAGGGGCGGCGCGGGCGGGTCGTCTTTGGTCGAGAAGACCAGGGCGGCGGAGTATTTTTCGGGTTCCTGGGCGGCGCGGGCGATCTGGGCGGCGGTGAAGTCTTCGAGGCGGTAGACGGCGAAAGCCTGCCCTGAGCTTGTCGAAGGGGGCTGGCTGAGGTAGCCGAGCTCGGGGCGGGTGAGTTCGTCGCTGACGGGCCAGGCGGTGAGCACGGTGGAGCCGGGGTAGCGCTTCTCAAGCTGGCGGATGCCGGCCTGGTGGAGGCGGATGACGCGGGCGTAGGCGAGGTTGTCTTCGGGGGCGATGCGGTAGGGGGGATTGACGAAGAGTCCCAGGACGAAGGCCGCGGCGGAGAAGACGGCCAGGGCGTGTCAGTAGGGAACACGGCGATAAAGGGTTGTAACAGCGACGAGCAGGACCAGCGGATACATAGGCAGCAGATAGCGGGTGAGCAGCGCTCCGCCGAGGACGCTGAAGAGGAGGGCGTTGGCTAGGAGCAGGAGATAGATGCGGAGCTGGGCGGAGGGGGCGATGGCGGGGCGGTCTCGTCCATCGGCACTGGGACGAGTCTCCAGAAGCAGGCGGGCGGCGAGGGCGATGCCGACGGGGACGAAGAGGTTCATGTGCGCGGTGAGATGCAGGAGGCGGTAGCCGAAGGCGGCCAGGATGCGCAGGGGCGAGAGGTTGGCCTGGGCGTTGTAGCGGAGGAATTCGGGATTGCCGAAGAGGAAGCCGGTCTTGGCGTAGTGGTAGGCGTACCAGGCGGCGAGAGGCAGGGCGCAAGCGGCGAACCATGCGGCCTCGCGGCGGAGGCGTGTGCGGGCATTGCCGGGGGCGCGGCGGCTCTCGAAGAGGCTGACGGCGGCCAGAGTGAGCGGAATGGCGATGGCGGTTTCTTTGCAGAGCGCGGCCAGGGCGAACCAGAGGGCGGCAAGCCAGGGTTGGCGGGGCCGGTCGAGGGTGTGGGGGGGCAGGGCGTAGACCAATCCCCAGAGGGCGCAGGCGGCGGCGAAGATGTCGGCGTGGGCTAGCGTGCTCTGGGCAAACCAGACGGGGTAGAGGGCGGTGAGCGCGACGGTCCAGAAGGCGACAGAGGGTACGCCGACGAGGCGCATGGCCAGCCGCCAGACTGCCGTGAGGCCGAAGGCGGCGGCAAGGAGCACGGCCGTGCGCGTGACCTCGGGAAGAAAGCCGGAGAGACGCCACCAGAGCGCCAGATAGATGCTGGGCAGCGGCGGATGGGCGTTGGTGAGCGTGGTGAGGGGAATCAGCGAGCCGGTGCGGAAGAAGTCCCAGGCAGCGGGGATGTAGTAGCCGGCCTCGTCCCAATAGTAGGGCAGGCGGAGCAGGGTGAGGTGGCTCAGGTAGAGCGCCGTGAAGATCACCGGGAAGATCATCCAGGCGGGCAAGGGCGCGTCGAGGCGCGGCTTGATGAGGCTTTTCCAGCGCAAGCGATCACTCCTCTAGTTGATCGGGCCCTGCGGGAAGTTGTGGCTTTGCGGCTCGAGGTTGAGGGCGCCGAAGGCATGCTCGTACTGGGCCAGGTTCTGGCCGAGCATGTTGGAGAGAGCCTTGGCCTGCTGCGGGCTGAGGAAGATCGCCGTATGGTTGCGGATGTTGACCTGGTCGGGGGCGTCGCTGGAGGCCAGGCCGAAGACCAGTTGGAAGTCCCAGACGCTGACGCGCACCTGGACGCTGTTGGCGTAGGACTCGCGGTAGTCGGGGGTTTGGACGAGGTTCATTTGGGGCTGCTGCGCGGATGGACTCATGGTGTCTATAGATTACTCCGGCGGGGGTGGGGCGGGGGTGTGGTGCGAAAGGGGGGACTCGAACCCCCATGGATTGCTCCGCCAGATCCTAAGTCTGGTGCGTCTGCCAATTCCGCCACTTTCGCATCTCTCATCAATCGTACCCCCCGCGGGCGCTCGTCGGCGCGAAAAAGTTGCGACACCTGTGCAATCATTATGCTATCATTGAAATCAAACCAGATTGGAGTCGAGCCCTATGCCTGCCGTCACCGTTCGCAATCTTCCCGAAGCGGTTCATCGCGCGCTCAAGCTGCGGGCGGCGGGGAACTCGCGCAGCACCGAGGCCGAGATTCGGGTGATTCTGCAGGAAGCCGTCACTCCCCAGCCGCGCATCAGGATCGGATCGGAGCTGGCCGCCTTTGGGCAGCGCTATGGCGGCATCGAACTCAACGTCAAGCGCGATCGCAGGCCAATTGAGCCGGCAGAGTTTGAATGATCGTTCTGGACACCAACGTGATCTCGGAACCGCTGAAGCCGCGCGCCGATCCGGCAGTGATTCAATGGCTGGACGCGCAGGCCCCGGAGACGCTGTATCTCGCCGCAACCGCCTTGTCGGAACTGCTGATCGGTATCGCGCTTCTCCCATCGGGCCGGCGAAAGCGCGGCATGGAGCAGGCGATGCAGTCGTTGTTGCCCAAGCTCTTTGCGGGCCGCTTTCTTTCCTTCGACCGGGAAGCGGCGATTGCCTTCGCTCTGTTGGGAAGCCGCGCGGCGGCGAAGGGCTATTCCATCTCAGCGGCAGACTGCCAGATTGCCGCGATTGCAGCCGTGCATGGGTTCGCCGTTGCGACGCGCGACACCGCGCCGTTCCTGGCAGCGGGCGTGCCGGTTGTTAACCCCTGGGTGAGTTGAGATGAATTCTGCGAGAGCGGAGCTTAGGGCAAACCGCGTTCGCTATTGAGCAAGCAGCGCCCGAAGCTGGCTCCAATCGATAGCCTGGATCGCCTTTGTTGCCAGATTGCGGTCGCAGTTGAGATAGACCGCGATGGTTTGGACCGAGAGGCGCGGCGCGGAGGGATTCATCTGCGCTTTGGCGATGACTTTGGTGGTCTCTCCGTCGAGATGCGTCGCCGCGGGCTGGCTCCAGGGCCCCAAGAGAACCCACGTGCCGGGGTCGCCGCCCGATCCGCCGCCCAAGGGCTGCATGGCGGGCAGGTAAAGCACCGTTCCCCCGCCGGGAAGCGCCGAAGCGCTGAAGGCTCCATGGAAGTTGATGAACTCCCGCGCGGAAAAGTTGAAGCTGACCTGGACGGTAAACCTCGTGCTCGGCGGAGGCGGGGCGCTCTTTAACTTTGCTTCGAGCTGTTTGTCCAACTCCTGGGCCTCGGCATACTTGCCCGCCTTCATCAGTTCCATCATCTTCACCATCAGCGGATCGGGCGTGTTGGCCGCAGCGATGGCCTGCTGGCCCTGGGCCGAGTTTGGATTCACCGCCATCGTGAGCTTGAATCCCTGGCCGTGAAACGGCTCTTTTTCCGAGCCGCGCGGCGCCCCAAGAAACAGGACGCTCGGGTCAGGCTTGTTGACAATCATCCACTGCGAAGCCGCGAGGGCTGACTCCATCGGCGAGAAGGCGGCATCGAGCGCCGTCTGCAGGCGATGATCGAACTTGACTTCGCAATCGGAGGAGGCGCGATTCTGGGCCTGGTTGAGCCAGTCGTGGACGATGGGGTCGCAGCCGGCCCAGTTGCCAGCCGAGATCGGGGGCGGCGCGCTTGCCCGGCGCAGGCTGATGACGCCGCTCACCGTCACGCGATGCGCTTCGTGGCCGTTGCGCTCCATCATGCCCAGCTCGGTCATCGTTCCCGAAAAAGTGGCGTCAAAGCCGAGCATGTCCATCCTGGTCACCGTCACGGTGACCGCGTCGCCCGGATCGGTGGTCGAGAACCGTTTGCTGTTGTGCCCGTCCCCGACAATCACGTCGAAGGCCTGGTCGGTCTTATGGCCGGATGCAAGATCGTTGGCGCTGGTGATGACAAAGGTCTTCTGCGCTCCGTTGAGCAGGATATCGACAATGCATTGGGAGTAAACCGCCTTGTCGGCGACAAAGAAGGCGGCGTGCGCGTCGTTCGGCAGCACGTACCAGTCGCCTTTGTTGGCGTAGTTGTTCATGAAAGGCAGGGAGAATGTTTTGGCAGCGCCGTCAACGCCTGGGCCGGAGATCGTGACCGTGCTGTTGCTCACCACGGGCGGGGGCGCGGTTGCGGCGGTTGCGAGAGCAGCCGCGCATGTGAGCAGGGCCGCGGAAACAAACAGAACAGGGATTTTGAGCATGGCGTGTGCTGCTGAACCGGGGTCTCGACTTTCCGTGCCGGTTCCAGAGAATTGTATCGCTCCCGATGCGGATTGCAAGACCAAAGGAGCGCTTGCGGCGAAAAAGCCGGTGGTTGCGGAAGAAGAGCCGGACGATTTGCGGCCATGCATGGGTTCGCCGTTGCGACACGCGATACCGCGCCATTCCTGGACGCCCACGTGCCGGTTGTTAACCCATGGGCGAGTTGAAAGCGCCCTCTGGCAAGCCTACGACGAGCAGGATTTTTCAAGGCGGCGCAAATCCGCAAGGTCCATCTGTCCGTCGCGAACCTCGAAACCGCTGTTTCGATTCAGCGTGTGTGTAGCCAAATTCCGTTTTGATAACCATTCAGGAGTGGTCTTGCTCAGCAGGGTCTCGCGATATTCCGTCGTCGTCAGGGAATCCACCCGGCACAGGTTGAGCCCAAAACCGTACCGCACGCTGCAATCCTGGGACGGCCTGATCAGTTGACCGTCCTGGACAAAGAAAGAGCCTGCGGGCCGCGCCTGGCGCACATCGGAGATCACCGGGTTTCGCCGGTGCGGATGCCACGGCCCCATTGGACCGCAATCGGAGTAGAAGATGTAAAGTTCCTCGCTGCCGGAGCGGCTTTGGTTCATCACTGAGCAAAAGAGCCAATGCTTGCCGCCATGCTCTACCAGCGTGGAATCGGCCGCGCCTATCTTGTCCACTAGAACATGCTCTAATTCCCAGCGGTCGGGGAATGACGCCGCTTTGTACAACTCGATGCGGTTGGATGACAAGCTTTCGGGAATCATGTAACGGTCCCCCTCGTGCTCGAAGACGAAGGGATAGGAAAGGTGGTAATCGCGCTCCAGGGCGAGCTTCGGTTCCGTCGCAGAGCCGTCCGCAAGCAGCTCGACATAAGAAATGACGCCCTTGTTCCCCTTACAATCGAAGTTTTCAAAGAACAAGAAATCGCGCCCGGAAACTTGCATCAGAAACGGATCGGCGAAGTACCTGTCTTCGGGAGCGGCGAGAATGCGCCATGCCCCATCCTCGCGCAAGCGCCGGTACGCTACGAACCACCGCAGCGATTCCTCCAACCCTAACAGCTTTTCAACCTTGCTTCTTATCGCTTTGCCCCCGAGTCGAACGAGGAACGAGATCATTTGCAGGGTGTTTGGCACCTTGTAAATGGGTTTGACATACGCGCCGGACTTGCCATAATCCTGTGACTCCTCAAGGCGCGCCCACCCGCCTTCATAGAGGTCTCTCAAGCACCGAAGCATAATTCTCGTTGAATTCCAATGCCCCTGGTTTTGATTGACATAGAAGGAGCTAAAGTTGGTAGCGGACCACGATCTGTACAGAACCAATCCGGCATCGAGATCCTCGGTAAGTACTTGAAGGATGCAGCCTGACAGCGGATTGCGCTCATAGATCTCCCAAAAAAGAGGCGGTCCGCCGCGATATTCGGCATTATCGCCGTGATGATAGGACCACATTCCAAAGCGAGCGGCCTCAAGGATGCTTCCCTTGACAATGCGGAAGCCAAAACGGATGAGCACGTCCAATCCAAGCGACCGCACATACTCAACGTCGGATTCTGGAAAGCGATCCGAGAATTTCTTTTGAATTGGCGTCACGATCCTGACTTCGGCTTTTGCGAACAGCCCAGCGCAGTCCTTCGGCTCAAATGCGTCGGGAACCGCGCGATACCTGCGGCGGTCCCAACGCGCGTAACGATTGAAGAGGCCTCGCTTGAGGCGGTTCAGCATTTTTTGTTTCAGGTTCAGCGCCGGGCTTGGCGCTCCATTGAGAATCGCAAGAGAAAGGGTGCAGAAATCCGAAGCCGTAATCGCCTCAAGGATAGAAAACACCCAAGCATCGTTGACGCCGGAGTCAAGCAAAACTCCAATTTTCAACGGCTCGCGAGCGGATAACATGGACCCAACCCCACCATCGTTTTCGGCAAACCGTTGCCGCGACCATAACATGTTCGCCGGGCGCCCAGTTCATCAAGGTCGAAATCTCTAGAAGCCATTGTAAACGGCCAGAGTTCCTCAATTGAACAAGTCCTTCATCTTTTCGATGAGGCTGGGCGAGGCAGGCTTGTTATCGACGGAGAGCGACTCCGCTAGCTGGCCGACGAGGTCGCGCTGGCTGCGGCTGAGCTTCTTGGGAATCTGCACGACCACCTTGACGATCAGGTCGCCCTTGCCCTTTTCGTTGAGGAAGGGGACGCCGCGGCCGCGGACGCGCAGCTCGCGGCCGCTCTGCGTACCCTCGGGAATCTTGAAGGTGACCGGGCCGTCGATGGCGTCAATTTCGATTTCCGCGCCCAGGGCGGCCTGGGGAAAGCTGATGGGGATGACGCAGTGGAGGTTGTGGCCGTTGCGCTCGAAGAACTCATGGGGGCGGACGGAGAGCACAACGTAGAGGTCGCCTTTGGGACCGCCGGAGCGGCCGGCGCTGCCCTCGCCGGAGTAGCGGATGCGGGTGCCGTCCTCGACGCCCGGGGGCACCTTGACGCTGAGCTTGAGTTCGCTGGTGACGCGCGTTTCGCCGCGGCAGGTGAGGCAAGGGTCGCCGATGACCTGGCCCGTGCCGCCGCAGGCGCCGCAGGTGCGGGCCACGGCAAAGAAGCCCTGCTGATAGCGGACCTGTCCGCGGCCCTGGCACTGGGCGCAGACGGTCGGCCCGCGGCCGGAGGCGCTGCCGCGGCCATGACATGCGCCGCAGAGATCGAGCCGGCGAACCTTGACCTCGGTCTCGGCGCCGAAGAGAACGGCCTCGAAGTCGATGGCCAGATCGAAGCGCAGGTCGTCGCCGCGCTGCTGGCGGGCGGTTCGCTGCTGGTTGCCGCCCACGGAAAACATCTCGCCGAAGAGATCGCCGAAGAGGTCGCCAATATCGACGCCGCCGGCAAAGGGCGAGCCGCCAAATCCCGAACCCTGCCCGCTGAGGCCAGCATGGCCATAGCGGTCGTAGGCGGCGCGCTTGTCGGCGTCGCTGAGCACCTGATAGGCCTCGCTGGCCTGCTTGAAGCGATCCTCGGCGGCGTGGTCGCCGGGGTTGCGGTCAGGGTGGTGCTTGAGCGCCAGCTTGCGGAAGGCGCTCTTCAATTCCTGATCGGTGGCCTCGCGCGAGACACCCAGAATCTCGTAATAGTCGGCTTTGCTCACTCTTGGATTCGGACTCATTCGCTTTTCTGTTTGGGGTTGGAGGCGACGCGCACCAGCGCTGGGCGCAAGAGCTTGTCGCGCAGCTTATAGCCGCGGCGAACCTCCTCGGCCACATGCTGATCGGGTAAATCGTCGCGCTCGACCGAGCCGAGCGCGTCATGCAGACGGGGATCGAACCCCTCGCCCAGGGCGGGAATCGCGGTGACCTGCAACTGGCGCAGAACATCTTCCATCTGCTTCACAATCAATTCGACGCCGGAGCGCAACTGCTCGGGCGTGCCGGTGGATTTGAGCGCCAACTCGAAGTTGTCGACGACGGGCAGGAACCTTTCGACCACGCTGCCAGTTGCGTAGTCGCGGTCGGCGATGCGTTCGCGCTCGGTGCGCTTGCGGGCATTTTCAAACTCGGCTTGGAGGCGGGCGACGCGGTCGTGCAACTGGTCGCGTTCGGCCTTGAGCTGGTCAAACTGGGCCTTGGTCGGGGGATCTTCCTGCGCCTGGCTCAGCGGCTCTTGCTGCGGCTTGGTCGGCTGCTCCTCTTGCGTGTTGCTCTTCGGTTCCTCCTGCGCTTTGCTTGGCGGTTCTGGCAGCGCTTTGCTCAGCGGCTCCTCGGCGCTCGCGGGCAGAGCCGGTTCGACGGGCTTTTCAATGGGCGGCTCTTCGAGAGCGACGGCTTGTTCGTGCCCGTGCCTCTCCAACAGCTTCAATTCTGTTTCCTGTTCTGGCATCAGTCTATATTTCTCCGAAACAATCCTTGGTATCAGTTTCAATCGTCAACCCGGCGGCGGGCGTCGGGTTCTCGTTTGCTCTTCTAAAACAACGCGGGTTTCAATCAGGTCTGCCAGCGCTGGCCAGGCCTAATCGGCGGGAATCTCCAGCAGGCGCTCGGAGAGCCGGGCGATGTAGCGCACCGCCTGAATCATCTCCTGATATTGAATGCGGGTGGGGGCAATCACGGCTACCGTGCCTAGATTTGCGCCGCCCAGCCGCGCCGGAGCGCCGATGAGCACCAGATCCTGCATGGCCGGCGAGGAGTCGTCGAGGCCCACCACGACGCGCACCTCCTGCTGGCGGCCGTCCACGTAGGCGGTCAGCAGCGCCACCAGCCGCTGCTTGGCTTCGAGAGCCAGCAGCATCTGGCGCAGGCGCTCGCGGTCCACTTCGGCGGCGATCAGGTTGGCCATGCCGTCCACAAAAATGGCGGGGCCGGCTTCACCGCCGGCCAGAGCGCCCTTGCGGCAGAGCTCTTCGACCGAGGCCAGCATCTGCTGGTAGGCGGTCTGCTCCAACTCGACGCGGCGGGCAACCTCGGAGCGGATGCGGTCGATGGGCCAGCCGCGGAAGTTCTCATTGAGATAGCGCGCGGCGGTCTCCAGCTCGATGTGGGTCAGTTCGCGGTCGAGAGCCAGCACACGGTCCTGCACAGCGCCGGCCTGGGTGACCAGAACGGCCAGCACACGTCCCGTCGAGAGCCGCGAAAAGTGAATGTGCTCCAGCACCTGGGAGGCGGTGGAACTGGCCAGCGCGACACCCAGGCCATGCGAAAGCAACGCCAGCACGTGCGAGGTGCGCTCCAGATAATCGTTGGTGCTGGCGACGCCGGAGAAGCTCTCTTCGATCTGCCCGCGGCGGGCCTCGCTCATCGGCGGCGGCAGCGCGCCGATTGCGGAAGCCTGCGCGACGGAGGCCATGCGGCCCATTTGCATCTCAGGGCGGGTGATCTGTTCGACGTAGTAGCGGAAGGCGGCGGCGGTGGGCACCCGGCCCGCGGAGGTGTGCGGCTGCTCCAGCAGGCCCGCCTCGCCCAGCGTGGCCATCACATTGCGCAGGGTGGCCGAACTGAGCCCTTCGCGGTCGGCAAAAAAGCGCGCAACCGCCTGCGAGGCCACCGGCTCGCCGGTAGCGATGTAGAGCTCGATGATAGTGGTAAGCACCAGCCGCTCTCGCGGACTGACGCGCGCCTCAGGCATCTCTCCCGCTCCCCGTATGGGCTTCGAGGGCGCTCCGGTGAGGGTGACAGCGCCCGTAGGAACCCGCTAAACCTTTGATTTTTCTGGCGATTAGGCAAGAAAGATCGCAAGGTATTCCCTTCTAATCTTAGGGTGCGGCAAGGACGCTGTCAACCCGGCCGATTCGCTCAGCATGGGAGATCCAAGGGTGCGGACCCCGAGGCGGCATCCGGCTGCGCGGCAGCCGCCGGAGCGGGAAGCTGTTGCGCCCGGAATTGGATCGGCATGAAAAGGAAAAATGCCAAACAAGCGTGCTGCGACAGGTTCATGCGATTCGCCTCGCTCGAAATTTCGCCGACCTCTTCGCAAAAGTCTAACAGCGCCGCGCCGCGCGGGCATAATAGGTTAGGCCGGAGTGGAATCAGGAGCGCCTACGGATGAAAAACAGACTGTCAGAACTTGCGACATTCTTATTGGTATTGCTGCCCACCGGCTTGTGCGTTCTGGCGGGCGCTCCGGCCTTGGCGCAGGACACCGCGACGGCACAGGCAAGCGCAGGCGACTCCGACTGGCGGCAAGGACTCGACGCATGGCGCGCGGAGCGGGAGCGCGCGGTGTCGGCCCCCGACGGATGGCTCACGCTGGTGGGCCTGGAGTGGCTCAAACCCGGGTTCAACTCCTTCGGCGCGGCCAAAGACAATCTGATTCAGGTGCGCGCCCAGGCGCCCGATCACATCGGCCTGCTCACCGTCAGCGGCAAAGTTGCCGGCGGCAAGACGGCCAGCAAGCAAACCGCCCCGAGCGACACGATCGTCCAGTTGCTTGCGCCCGCCGGCGGCTTTCCGCCCGATCTGACCGTTGACGGCGCTCCGGCCCGCGAAGGCCAGTTGACTGTGGGTAATGCCAAGCCTCCGGTGATCGCATGGCATGGCCTGACCCTGGCCGTGCTGGCGCGCGGCGGCCGCTTCGCGCTGCGCATCAAAGACGCCGATGCGCCCACGCGCGCCGCCTTCCACGGCCTCAACTGGTACGTCCCCGACCCGCGCTTCCGCTTGACCGCCGTGTGGATTCCCTTTGACCCGCCGCGCATCGAGAAGATTCCCACCGGCCTGGGGACGACGCTCGACCTGCCTGCGCCGGGCATTGCCGAGTTCACCCTCGACGGCCAGACGCTGCGGCTGGAGCCGGTGGTCGAAGAGACCGGAGGCCAGACGCTATTCTTTATCCTGCGCGACACGACCAGCCAGAGTACAACTTATGCCGAGGCGCGGTTTTTGCACACCGGGCTGCCCGACCACGGGCTTGGCCAGCCGGGCAATCTGACGCTGGACTTCAACCGCCTGGAGAACCCGGCCTGCGCGTACACTCCCTACGCCAACTGCCCCCAGCCGCCGGAGCAGAACCGCCTGCCGGTCGAGTTGAAGGCGGGCGAGAAGCTGTACGCGCGCTGAGCGAGGCGCGACCTTTCGGAGCGTGGCGGGTCGAAGAGGATAGGCTCCGCGGCTGTTGTTGCGGGCCGGAGATTATTGAGATTGGCCTTCATGCACGTATTGCGCATCTTCCCGCTCGCGGCGCTGCTGCTGGCTTTGCAGCCCGCTTCGCAGGCGCTGGCCCAGCAGGCAGCCTCGCCGCCTCTGCCCGATCTTCGCCAACTGATGCGCGAGGTTCATGAACACCAGATGCAGCTCGACAAGGTGCGCGAGAACTATACCTTCACCTCGTTGCAGACCACCCAGGACATCGACTCAAACGGTCAGGTCAAGAAGACGGAGACCGCCGAGTATGAAATGTTTTTCGTCAACGGCCACCAGATCGGGCGGCAAGTGAAGAAGAACGGCAAGCCGCTGACGGACGAGGAGCAGCAGAAGGAGACCGGGCGGGTGACCAGGCTGGTGGAGAAGGCGCAGAAGACGCCGCCGGATCAGCCGCTGGAGGGCCAGGCCATCACGCTGAGCCACATTCTGGAGGTGATGGACGTACGCAATGAGCGCCGCGAGAGCTATCGCGGCCGGCCAACGATCGTCTTCGACTTTGTGGGACGCAAGGACGCAAAGACGCATGGAATGGCCGAAGACGCATCCAAGAAGCTGCAAGGGACGGTGTGGATCGACGAAGCCGACCGCGTGGTGGCTCATCTCGACGTGAGCTTCAACGACAACTTTCATGTTGGCGGAGGCCTGGTGGCCAATGTCGAAAAGGGCTCCAATCTTCACTTCGATCAAGCGCCGGTGAATGGGGAGATATGGTTCCCGACCGGCGGCGAGGCAACCTGGGCAGTGCGTTTCTTTCTGATCAAGGGGCTTCGCCAGCACGGCATCGAGCGCGATTACGACTTCAAGCGCTTTCATGTGGAGACGGAACAGGGCAAGGACGCGCGGGTGGTGGGGGAAAAGAAGCCGTAATCGGATTGCGGCGCGGGCGTCGGCGTTCCGTTAGAGTGGAAGGATGTTCGCGCGCAGACTATCGATTGAACGGGTGGACACGAGCGGCGGACGGCACGCGTGCCCGATTCGCTGGATCGACAACTTCGCCATGCGCAACTTTACCAACGACGCGGTCTTCGACGACACGCTGCCGGTGGCCGACGGGGTGCTCGAAGCTGGGACGCGCGTGCCTCTTGAGCGCCTTCGACCGGCGATGGAAGACTGGTTTCGGCGCAAGGGCTACTTGAAGCAGGGCGAACGGCTGGAAGTGGCGGAGATCGGCAAGGCTGATTGAGGTTCGTGGTTTCCCACCCATTCCGCGATGAGACTGCGGAATGGATGGGGCACCCAGACAGATTTGGGTACGCAGCCGCGAGAGCTTCAGGCCGCAACCGAATGCTGCGCCGGGGCTGTTCGCCACAGTTCGGCCTCGGCCTCGCGGCGAACTTTGAGTGCGGCGACCTGCTGCTTGCCGGTGTGGTCCCAGAGCAGCAACTGCTCCACGGCGTCGTCGAACCTGCCCGCGTTGAGACACTTGAGCAGGGTCGAGGCGGCGAGCCGGCCCGCGCCGAGATTGAAGCAGAAGTCCACCAGCGCATCGAATTGCCCCTGCGTGAGCGGAACCTTGACCAGGCGCTGGACGGCCTGTTCGGCGTCGCGCACGTCGGTGGCCAGTATCTCGGCAGCCTGGGGCTCATCGATGCCGTTGGGGAACGAGGCTGGGTTCAGCAGCCTGTGGCCATAGCCGATGGTTGGAAACCCGGCCGTATCCCGGTAGACGCGATTGCGAAACCCCTCCGACCTTTTGAGCAAATCCATTCCCGCTGCGCTGAATCTCATCTCTCTCTCCTGCCGTTTTAGATCGGCAATTCCACGCTAGCAGGATAGGAGAAATAATCTGCAAAACAGGTAGCGGCTACCCATGGCAAGCCTTACTTGAACGGCGTGACGGGTTTGCCGGAGAGCTGCTGGAACTTCTCCATGAGTACAAAAATGGCGGCGTCGAAGTTGTGGTCGTGGGCCTTTTGCGTATCGGCAACCCCGATCGACTGAGTCATCGTCCAGAGGACAAAGTGGGTCTTGCGGTCGTAGATGACGAGATGGAGCACGGACTCGGGGGCGCAATTCACGCCGATCATCCCTCTTTCCGTTACTGGGCAACTGGGCGCGGTGAGCTGAAGCGCTAGCACGAGGTCGGCGTCGGCTGGGTCGGCCACGATTTCAAACTGGCCGGCGGCCTTGAGATCGGTATAGAACTGCGCGTAAGCCCGGCTGGGATCGCCGGAGAAAGGGTGCGGAAAGAGACCGGTGTCTGCTCCGGCATTGGAGACGAAGATCTTCTTGGCGGCGAGGATGGCCGGCGGGACGGAGCCGGCCTGCTGTGCGAGAGCGGAAAGCGCCGAGAGCAGGGCGGCGCAGGCGGCGGAACGGAATCCAAAACCAATCCGGTTCATGAGTACTTCCTCCAGATGTTGAAGATACACGCTTAAAGATAACCCGGCGGCACGGGAAAAGTTGCTCTTTAGCCGGCCGCCCCCTTCCATGCCGATCCGCGCCTGGCCTGGCGGCAAGCTGCGATACAACTCGGCCACTTGCCGGGGAAGGTACGGGCGCCGTTCGCCGCACTCGCCGATAGCCTGGTTGAGGCACGTAATCTGCTGGAATCACGGATGAAGGTCACAGCCGATCATCTTCATGCTCGGCTCCCGTCGTCACGAGTTTCGGTCGGCTACAGCAAAACCAGTCAACTCGGTGCAGGGGGATCCGGCGGGTTCCTGTAATCAGTTCCCAAATGCGGGACCGGGAAGCCGCTAGACTGCAATCCGCGGGACGCGGGCGCCGATGCGGGTGAAGACCTCCCAGGGAATCGTACCCGCAGCCCCGGCGTGGTCGAAGGCGGAGATGGTTTCGCCGCCTTGCGCGCCGAGAATTACCACTTCGTCGCCGGCTTCCACTGCCGGGATTTCGGTTACATCCAAGACCGCCTGGTCCATGCTGATGCGGCCCACAAGAGGCGCGCGCGCCCCTCGGACCAGCAGGCAGAAGCGATTGCCGAGCCGGCGATCGAGGCCGTCTCCGTAGCCCGCGGCCACCAATGCCAGACGCATCGGCTCGGTGGCGACGAAGGTTCCGTTATAGCCCACCACGGCGCCGGCGGGGACGCTCCGCACACCAACCACGCGGGTCTTCCATTGAAGCACGGGCTGGAGCCGGGCGCGCGCCTCGGAGAGGGAGTCAGGCTCGGGGGATTCAAATTGGGGCGCGAGGCCGTAGAGCGCCAGGCCCGGCCGCAGCAGCGCCTTCATCCCGTGGCGGGCGGCGAGGGCGGCAATCGGGGCGGCCTGACCGGACAACAGCGCGGCGGAGTTGCCGACGTTGAGCCACTCCGGGTAGATTCCAGCGGCCTCGACCTTGCCCAGCGCTTGATCGAGCCGGTCCAATTGCGCCGCCGTCACCCTGCCGTCGGCCTCATCGGCGGCGAACAGGTGGGTCATAATCCCTTCGAGGCGAAGCGGCGACCCTGGAACAAACCGGGCCAGCAGCGGAGCCAGATGATCGGTGGCCACCCCCTGGCGGCTCATGCCGGTGTCGATCTCCAGATGCACCGGGAGCGAATCGGCTGCAGCACAGGCAGAGCGGGCAGCGGCTTCCAGCTCGTCGAATTGCCACGGCTCCCAGGCCACGGCGGTGAGCGCGTGGCGCACGAGATCGGCTCCCTGGCCGGGAAAGACTCCGGCGATGACCAGGATGCGCGCATCGGGGCACAACGCGCGCGCGGCGACGCCTTCTTCCACGCTGGTAACGCCCAGCCAACGGGCACCGGCGCGCACCGTCGCGGGAGTGCAAAGGTCGAGCGAGTGGCCGTAGGCGTTGGCCTTGACGATGGCCAGCAGTTCCGCATTGGGAGCTGCCAGGCCGGAGAGCAAGCGGTAGTTGTCTTCAAGGGAGCGGGTGCGAATTTCAACCCAGCAGGGGCGTGTTGGCATGAGGGGGTCCAAGGCTTAGTTTAACGCGGTTGGACGGCGCGCTCACTTCAGCAGAGCATACGCCACGACGGTCTCGTCCTTCGTGGGAATCTCTCCGAGCAGTTCAGACTCGAGATCGAAGGGGACCGTCATTTCGCAGGCGGCCACCTCGGCCTCGCTCGCGCCCTTGAAACACAACTCGCAGTGACCGAGCGCGCCGCCGTCTCCCATGCGGACCGGCGGACCAAAAATGCGGCAGGTCATCGGACGCCATTCATACACGTCGCAGCGGCCGGTTTCGGGATCGAGCGCCGGACAGGGCGCTTCGTTGGCGAATCCCTCAAAGCGCTCGCGATCGAAATTGGAAGTGCCCAGCAGACCGGTCTCCGAGTTGCCCGGAAAGCCTGGCTGGTGTTCGACAATCCACATCCCCGCGCGATGCTCGATTTCAGCGGCAAGCGCCGGCTCGGTGGCCCGCAGAATGTCCATGCCGGAGCGCAGCCGCAGCGCATCCAGCGGGTTGAGAGCGAAGACTCCATGGCAGCACTGCGTGCAGCCCTGCCGACAGACCAGCCGTTCGCCCGCGCGTTGCGCCGCGTCGGCGAAGGCAGCACTCATTATTTGCACCAGAAGTGAATCGTCGGTGGGCAAACGCATCAAGGGAATCATACCCTATTGCCCTCTAAGTTTGTTCGTTCTACTCTTTTAGCGGAGGGTTCCCCATGGGCAATTCCGGGAGTACTCTTATCCCCGGCCATCGTTACCGAAACGCGCCTGCCGCCATCGACTGGCTTTGCAGCGTCTTTGGCTTCGAGCGCCACGCCGTGTATGAAGGGGAAAACGGAACGATCGCCCACGCCGAACTGACCCTGGGCGGCGGGATGATCATGCTCGGGTCGGTTAAGGACGACGAGTACGGGCGGGGCTTCAAGTCGCCGGAGAAGTTGGGCGGCATCGAGACGCGAAGCTGCTATGTTGTGGTGGCCGACGCCGATGCGGCTTATGCGCGGGCCATGGCTGCGGGAGCGGTGGTGATCCGGCCACTGCGGGAGACGCCGTATGGGAGCCGGGAGTTCGCGGTGAAAGACCTTGAGGGGCATAGCTGGAGCGCGGGGACGTATGACCCGTGGGGGAAGCGGGAGTAAGCGAGAGAATCACTCCAGGGGGGCTTACCCAATCGGCTTGTCCCAGCCTTCCAGCGCGCGCTTGAACTCGCTCATGAACTTGCCTGAATCCGCGCCGTCGATGGTGCGGTGGTCGAAGCCCAGGCAGAAGTATTGCATTGAGCGGATGGCGATGCTGTCGTTGCCCTCGGCGTCGGTGAGCACCACCGGCTCCTTGCGCAGGCCGCCGATGGCGAGAATCGCCGACTCGGGCTGGTTGATGATGGGTGTGCCGTACTCGCCGCCGAAGACGCCGGAGTTGGTGAGGGTGAAGGTGGAACCCTGTATCTCGTCGGGCAAGAGCCGTTTGGTGCGCGCGCGGGTGGCGAGGTCGGCGATGGCGCGGGCAAGGCTGGGGAAGCTCAGCCCCTCAGCCTGCCGGACCACGGGCACGATCAGGCCCCCTTCGAGAGCCACGGCGATGCCGAGATGGATGTTGGGGTGATAGTGGATGGAGCCGTCGACGAGCGAGGCGTTGACGATGGGGAATTTGGCCAGCGCCTGGACGGCGGCGGAGGCGATGAAGGGCATATAGGTGAGCTTGACGCCGGCTTGCTGCTCGAAGCGGGCCTTTTCGCGTTCGCGCAGACGGGCGATGCGGGTCATGTCCACTTTGTAGACGGTGTGGACGTGAGGGCTGATCTGAAGGCTTTCGACCATGCGCTGGGCGATGATGGCGCGCATCCTGGTCATCGGCGCCACCTGTGGCACCTGCGGTGCGGCCAGAGGCGCCTGCGGCGCATTTGCAGGGGATGCGGCGCTGCCGGGGCCGTGCGCGGCGAGGTGGGCAAGCACATCTTCTTTGTTAATGCGGCCGGCCGAGCCGGTGCCGGCGATCTGGCTGAGGTCGAGGTTGTTGTCTTTGGCGATGCGCCGCACCAGAGGCGAAGAGCGCTGAGGGTGACCTGAGCTGCTTGCAGGCAGGTTCGCGGAAGGCACTTCCTCCGGGGCTAAAGCCCCCGCTGATTCTGCGCTGGCGATGGCCGCGCTGGAGCCCGCAGCCTGCACTTGAGGGAGTTGATCCGCGGAGGGTTTCGCCGCTGCAACAGAGGCCGCATCGCCGATGACCGCGACCACAGTATTGACCTCGACGGTTGCGCCTGTGGGGATCTTGATCTCGGTGAGCACGCCGGCCACGGGCGAGGGAATCTCGGCGTCCACCTTGTCAGTCGAAATCTCAAATAGCGGCTCGTCTTTTTCGACATGGTCGCCGGTCTTCTTGAGCCACTTGGTAATGGTGCCCTCGAAGATCGACTCGCCCATCTGGGGCATGATTACGTCCGTTGGCATGGAGCTTTCTCCGCGATGCGGATCGCGCCCAGACCGCCGATCTGGGCAGGTTCCGGGGCAGGACCGCATTGTGTCGGATTATAAATTGTTGCGCATACTGCGGGGCGAGCGGCGCGGCAGCCGGGCGCTTGGCGTGAACCGATTCTCAGGCGCGGACCGGGCGGGCGGCGCTGCCGCGCAGGCGTTCGAACTCGGAGGGAACCCGAAGGGGCGTGTCTTCGGCTGGGAATTGCACTGGAGCCGCGGGAGCGGATGCGGCCTGAGCGCGCAGCGCCTCAAGGCTCTCGACCGCCAGCACTTGTTCGCCGAAGACCTGGCCGAAGAACCGCGCCGCCTGATTGGCGATGGCTTCAAGCGAGGGCAGGGCATCTGGATTGGCTTCTGGGTTCAGTAGCTCTTGTTGCAGGCTGGTGACTGTGTGATCGGGAATGCCGCAGGGAACGATCAGCTCGAAATCGTGTAGGTTGGTGGTGGTGTTGAAGGCAAAGCCGTGCGAGGTGATGGCGCGCGCGACATGAATGCCGATGGCTGCGATCTTGCGATCGGGTCCGCTCTTCGCCGGGCACCAGACGCCGGTAAGGCCGCAGATGCGCCCGGCGCGCACACCAAAGCCGCCGCAGAGGCGAATCAGCGCTTCTTCCATTCCGCGAACGAAGTCTACCGGTCCCATGCGGCCGCCGCCCGAGGTGCG
>JBEKPI010000036.1:0-41780 GCA_049520855.1 Occallatibacter sp. | reverse complement strand
GGAGGCATAGCCGAACATCATGCCCTGGTCGCCGGCGCCGCCGGTGTCGACTCCCTGTGCGATATCGCCAGACTGCTTGTTAATGCTCGAGATCACCGCGCAAGTATTGGAATCGAAGCCATAGAGGGCGTTGTCGTACCCGATGGAAGCAATCACCCCGCGGACCAGGTTTTGGAAATCGACGTAGGCCTTGGTTGTGATTTCGCCGGCGATGACGACGAGGCCAGTCGCCGTCAGGGTTTCCGCCGCCACGCGGCTGTAAGGATCCTGCTCCAGGCAGGCATCGAGAATGGCGTCGGAGACCTGGTCGGCAATCTTGTCGGGATGGCCTTCGGTCACGGATTCAGAGGTAAACAGGAAACGGTCGCTCAAGGTAAACTCTCCTCCCATTGCAGGGAATTCAATTTGGGCAGCCTGGAGCGAGGACCGGTATATGCTGGATCACCGGGGCGGAAAAACGACTGCCGCATCGGACCCACTCTCGCCGAAGACACGCCAGCACCGTCAGGCTTGCGCCTTGGGATGCATCTCTACATGGTAATTGCCGCGAGCCGGCGGGGGCAACGGCGAGCAGTGAACGGGGAGCATGAGCAGCCAAGGTGGGATTTACCTGCTCTGAGCGGAAACCGAGGTTGAGATTTGCATAAAAGGCGGGCTGCGAAATTCAGCTTCTATGTACCATGCTTCTGCGCTTCAACGTACGCTCGGAGAACGGCGTTCATGCGGTTCAAGACACCGTCTTTGTGGGCCGGTGGAGCGCAGATCGACGCAAGCGCAAAGTGAGCCGAGCCCAGGTGCATCGGCAGCAGCGTGGGCCACCAGCCGGCGCGCAGGCCAATGTAGCGCACGGCCAGGCAAGCGGCCGCGGCCCCCACCAGCAAGAGCAGGATGACTCCGATCCAGCGTAGGCGCGTCTCCCTGGCTTCGCTGCGCAGCAGGCGGGCTTTGCCCACGTTCGAGGCAAACTCCATCCAACTGCGGTCGTCGTCGAGCATCTGCCCGCTAGCGACATAGGCCTTCAGAAACCGCTCCGTCCAGGCGCACTGGTCCAGCCCGAGGGCGCCCGCATAGCCCCGCACGATCCCTTTGCTGAGGATGCCGCCGGGAAGCAGACGAAACCGCTCCTGCTCCAGCGCCTCAAGGTACTGGTGGCTGATCTTGGTCACCGCAGTGATGTCTTTGAGCGCAATGCCGCGGGACAACCGCTCCGTGCGCAAGTCTTCTCCAAAGCTGCTCATCGCCAACCCAAAAAACCGGTTCGAGGTCCAGGTGAGTTTTCCACAGAAACTCAAGAAGATTTCCACATCCACAATAAACTGGACTGGTGCTCCGGTCAAAGGATTTTTTGCTTTTTCCCCTTTCTTTTCAAGAAGGTGCGGATTCATCCCATCACGGCGAGACAAATCCGTACTTGTTAACGTTTTCTTATCGCTTCCGGTTCGCCCTGGCGGAATCCGGCGCCCGGCCCGGACGCATTGAGCCCCCACCCTCCGGCCAACCCGCCAGTTCCAGGCTGTTACCCTTGAAGCGAGGGCTTTCGGCGCTTTCGCCGTCTCTCGCAGCTTCGGAGCCATGCTCGGAAAATGAATAAGCTCATCTTTGCCAATCTGCTGCACCGCCCCCTGCGCTCGATCATCAGCGTGCTGGCGGTGGCTATCGAAGTCGTCATGATCTTGTCGATTGTCGCCATCTTCATGGGAATGTTGAACGACCAGAAGCAGCGCACCAACGGCATCGGCGCAGATCTGGTGGTGCGCCCCTCGAACGCCAGCTTTATGAACGGCGTGGGCGGCGCGCCCATGCCGGCCAGAATCTCCGAAGTCTTCGCCCGCATGAACCACGTCGCCGTGGCCGCGCCGGTGATTACCGACTTCTCCATGTCCGGCTCGGTCGAGATTCTCTATGGCATCGATTACTCCAGCTACAACGCTCTCAAGCCCTTCATCTGGGTGGCGGGCGGACCGTTTCAGGGGCCGAACGACGTGATCGTCGACGATGTCTATGCGCGCACCGGCAAGGGCCGCCAGGTCGGAGATACGATCGAGATTCTCAATCACCCCTTCCGCATCTGCGGCATCGTCGAGAGCGGCAAGGGCGGGCGCAGGCTGGTGCCCATCGAGACGCTCGGCCAGTTGATGGGCGCCGACGGCAAGGCCTCGGTCATTTATCTGAAGAGCGACAATCCCGCCAATCAGGGCGCGATCCGGCAGGAGATTGCCGCCACCAGGGGCCTTGAAGGCTACAACGTGCAGAGCATGGAAGACCTGATCTCGCTCTACACGCCATCGAAGTTTCCCGGCTTCGACCTGGCCTTGAGCGTGGTCATCTGGATTGCCGTGATCGTCGGCTTCCTGGTGATCTTCCAGACCATGTACACGGCGGTGCTGGAGCGGACGCGCGAGATCGGGATTCTCAAGTCGATGGGCGCTTCCAAGCCCACCATCGTCGGCGTGGTGCTGCGCGAGTGCGCGGTGCTGGCCGTGGTTGGCGTGCTGGTGGGCATCGCGGCCACCTTCGGCGTCCGCGAGCTGCTCAGCTTGAGGTTTCCTTCCTTCGCCTTCGAACTGACCGCGCCATGGATGGCCAAGGGAGCTGCTATCGCCTTTGCGGGCGCCGTCTGCGGCGCGCTTTACCCCGCCTGGATGGCCGCCCGCAAAGACCCCATCGACGCGCTGGCCTACGAGTAGGGCCGGGCGCCAGGAAAGAGCGGTTTGGGTTTGTGGTTTCCCACCCATTTCGCAAAGAACGCGAAATGGATGGGGCACCCAGGCCGATCGCTTCATCTTGCGATGGAGACCGCTATCTCGCGGTCCTTGTACACTGATAAGAAACCAGCGTGGACCGGGAGGTCCACGCTACAGCCGGCCAGGAGGCCGGCGCTACGGTCTCATGCCTCGCGGATCGGCTATGCCGGCAGACGACTGATACCGTTCGACAGGATTCCCCATGAAGAAATTCGCTTTCGGGTACTTCGCAGGCATCACAACCGCCCTCATGGTCTGGGGCTATTACCAGGCCATCTATGTGGCTCCACTGGACGCCATGCAGGGCGAGATCTTTCGCATCATCTTCTACCATGTGCCCTCAGCTTCGGTCGCGTTTCTCTTCTTCGCCGTCTCGCTGGCCGGGTCGATCGGTTATCTGTCCTTCCGCCGCAACCGGCTGGAGTGGGCGCAGGTTTCCGACGCCTGGGCGCTGGCCGGCGCCGAGGTGGGCGTCGTCTTCTGCTCCGTCGTGCTGACCACCGGGCCGCTCTGGGGCCGCCGCGCCTGGGGCATCTGGTGGACATGGGACGCGCGGCTCACCACCACCCTCGTCCTCTGGCTCATCTACGTCAGCTACCTTTTGCTGCGGCGCTTTGCCGCGGGCCCTCAAGTGCAGACACTGGCCGCCGTTCTCGGCATCTTCGGCGCTCTCGATGTGCCTATCGTCTACATGTCCAACCGCTGGTGGCGGACCCAGCACCCCGCGCCTGTCTTCGGAGGCGGTGAAGGCTCCGGCATGGACCCGGTCATGGTTCACGCTTTGTTGTGGAATATGCTCGCCTGGCTGGCCTGGGGCTTGCTGATCCTCGCTCTTCGCTATCACGTAGAGCGCCAGCACCAGAGATTCGCCGCCCGGGAAGCGCAGGAAGCCCTGGACGCCTGAAACCCGCCCCCCGGACAACAAGAATAACGAGGAATATTATGGATCAAAGAGCCATTCTCGACCACCAGTTTTTAGTTGCCGCCTACGCGGTTACCTGGGCCATTCAACTCGGCTACCTGGCCTGGCTCGGCTTCAAATGGAAGGCGCAAAAGCGCGATGCCGCCCGCTCGGCCCAGAACTCCCGCTGAGCGTCTCAGTGCATCGAAGCCCGTGCTAAAGCGGAACCAGAATGACTGTGCCCAATTGAGCTTCGTGGAGGGTTGCCGCTCCCTGTTGGTCGCGTCAACTTGAGTGCTGTGGCTTCGGGGGAAACCAATTCTGGTTCCGCGCCAAGCCTCAACTCACTTGACGCGGATCGGGTCGGCCCAGTTTCCGCGGTAAAGAAACTTTTGCGCGTAGATCGTCTTGGCGAACTTGCCGTAGCGGATGTCGGTCCCGGCATAGAGTCCCAGCACAAAACATTCGTCCGGCACGGCGAAGGTGTCGGTGACGCTCTGCTGTTTCAGCTTGGGGTCGATCGTCCGCCGATGGGTCTCTCCCGGCACCCAGTCCTTGTGCGGAGCAAAGACATAGCGCAACTCACTTCCCAGTGAAAAAACGGTGTTATTCGTCACCTCGAATTCCACCGGAACCTCTTTCGCCTTATCCAGGTCGGTAACCGGAGTGCGCAGCGTAAGCGTGGGCCACACGATCGGCTCTTTGCCGGTGAGCACCACGACCGACTCTTGCTTAAGCAGACGGCCCAAGGCGTTATAGCTTTCAAACACCAGTTCGCGATCCATGAGGTCTTGGCCCGCGAATGAGATATTCCCGCTGACATATCCATGCGCGTCGGGCGCCGCTTCCCAAATCACCGCGTCCTGGTAGATAACCTTGAGCCGCTTCACCTCCGGTCCCACGAAGGCTTCCACCGGAACCTCGTTCAGGTAGAACTGCTGGTTCTTGGGCGAAGCGACCAGCGCCTGGTTATACTCCGCCAGCGCATGCCACGCCGGCCGCGGATACCCCGTCCTGTCGTGTACATCCTTGAATCCCCAGAACCCGAACCACTCCTCTGGCGTGTCTTGATGCACAGACGGCTCGCCGCCCTTCCACCATCCGTCGGCGTAATAAAACGGACACAGCCCGGCTGCGCCCGAGTCGAGCAGGTCGCGATAATCGCGGGTCATGGCCTCCGCCTGCTCTTCCAGCGTGTTGCCTCCGTATCCGCGGTTACCCGCGCCCTGGCGCGACACCGAGTGGCCAAACTCGGTCACCAGCACCGGCTTCGCGCCGCCGTTGATTTCATTTATAAATCGATTGGCGTTGGCATAGCCGTGCGAGAAGTTCGACCCTTCACTGACATAGTCGTAGGTGTTATGGCCATACACGTCGAAGATGTTCAGGTCCTGCCAGCCGGTAATCGCCGTGTTGCCCGACATCGCCACGGGAACTCCCGGATCTTCGCGATGGATCAGGTCGCGGAGCTTGATCCAAAGATCCACCGTCGCCTGCGCTCCCACCTTGCGGATGTGCGCCGGCATCGGCTCATTCATGATCAGATAAGTGATCACGCAATCGTATTTCTTGGTGAAGGCCAGGGTGCTCTCCGTCAATTTCAGATCCCGCTCCACGACCTTGGGGTCGCTGAAATCGTCCGTTGGTTCGATCCAGATTCCGTAGACGATCTTCAGCCCGGATGCCTGCACCAATTTCAGCTCGTCTTCGTTCATTCCTCCCCAGGTCCGTATGCCATTGAACCCGGCGGCCTTGATGTTGATCAGATCCTGCCGGATCTCCGGCAGATTTGGGGCAAGCTGCTTTTTAGGATCCTCGCCGGGACGCGCGCCCGGCTCGTAGCCGATGGCGTTGACAAAGAACTTGTGGCCATCGAGGTAGTACCAGCCGTCTTTGATTTCGATCTTGCTTTTGTGCGCCGGCGCGGCCAGAGCCGCACCCGAACATGCCAGCAAAGCCAGCCATGCGAAACGATGCGGAAGGAATTCCATGATGAGGCCTTTCGCGCCCCATTGGGACGCAGCGAAATAACCAACCACAGTCAAAGATAAACGACAGCGGCGGCAACCGCGGCAGGCAAGAAACTTTCGTCTTCTGCACATCCGTGCAGTTCGCCGGCCCGGAGCATGAAAGAGAGAAATTGAGTGCCGCGAAGACTCCCAGGCAGCTGCCGCAATCCCCGCGCCGCTCGCCCTGCCTGGAATGAATCAAACTTATGTAATCCTATCAAATCTTTGTAATGTTGCGGGGTTTTTCTCCTCGGCTCAGGAAGAGTGAAGCCGCAAAGGTTAGCCCCCGAAATCGCTGGGGGGCCAAGCTCAACGTCAATAACAAAAAACGCGAACGCGGCGATTGATCGAAAGGAGCACACCCATGCTTCAGCATCAGCGCTTCGTCCGGGTGGCTTTGAGCCTGCCGGTCGCGATTGCGGTACCATGGCGCTCGTCTTCAACACTCAGGGACAACTTACGAACAAAGTGGCATGCAGCCTCGGAAACTACGAAAGCAATCAGCCCCCGCAAGTACAGTAATGTATGGCAGACAACCACTTCGCCGCACCCCGGACCAGAGGCTTGGTCCGGGGTGCGGTGATCAAAGCGAACCCCGGCAACTACAGCCCTTCATAAACTAGAAAAAACGTATTTTGTGCGCACGGCCTCTGAACGCGCGAGCGCCATACCCCATTCCGGCCTTCATTGCGCAAACGGCCTCGACGCTCGTCGATGGCGTGGCCGAAGACGGAAACAGGAAACCCGGAGCTGCCGGCCACTCTCCAGAGGAAATGCCGGTGAAACAGAGTGCGGTGAGCACGGCGAGCCGCCGGTCTGGTAGAATTGGGGGCTTCGGCAGGTCCGCTTTCAACTTTCACAATAAGGAGAAGTTCTTTGAAAAGCTATTTTGTCGATCGGAATGTAAACCATCGAGCCGCTGGCGCTCCCAGGCCTCTCAGCATGACGATCCGCGCGGCGCTGTTCCGCATCCTTATTGGCTCATCGATCCTGTTTGCGCGGCATCTTGGCGCGCAAGCGCCAGCTCCCGCTCCCGCGCTTCAAGGGCAAACGCCTGCGACGCTGGTTCACGGCGTGGCTGAGCAGGAGGACAAGCAGACTCACAACCTTGGCCTGCTGAACGATCTCGCCAAGACCGACTTTCGGCTCTTTGACAACGGACACGAAGTGGCGATCCAGACATTCAGCGGGGGAACCGATCTATCCCGTCCCGTCGCCCTATGGCTGATCGTGCAGTGCAATTCGGGGGCGCCGGACGATGAGGCCTCCGGCTTCATCCGGGGAAAGACGCAGTTCCTCAAGCCTGCCTTGCAGCATCTCAACGATGACGATCTTATTGGCGTGGCGCATTGGTGCGACGATGGCCAGGGATTGGTCGATGTCCCTCTCGGAACCAGCATCGACGCCGCCCTGCAAGGCATCGACACCTTGCTTGCCGCGAAACCGAACCTCAACAATAACCCGCAAGGCGAAATCGGACTTCAGCAGATGGTCCAAGTCATTGTCAAGAGCACCCAGGCGGCAACGCCGGCCCGGTGGCCGGTCCTGCTGTTCCTGTATGGAGATCGCAGCGCCACCAGCGATAACCGCCTGGCGAACAGCGCCCTGGCAAGTTTTAACGTGACTTCTGGCATGATCTTCGGCATGGGGATTGGGACGAGGGACCAGGATCCTCTTGAGTCCATGCGGAATGGCGGCGAAACCTCGAATCTCATCCACACCTACTGCCGGAGGACCGGTGGCCAATACTACACAACCCCCCGCCCGGAGTTATTCGAGCCGATACTCGACTACATCCTCACCCAGCTTCATCTTTGTTATACGCTCGGCTTTGAGCCGGCGAAGCTGGATGGCAAGACGCACGATCTCCGATTGGAGCTGACGAAGGACGCCCAAAAGCGATTTCCCAAGACAACGCTGCGGTTTCGCACGGAATACGTCCCCCTGCCGCCCGCTCGGTGAACGTCCGCGGCGTTCTTGGATTTTTACAAAGGCGAAGGCGAGGGCGAGTGGCCCGTATGTCCAGAGAAGGGCAGGAGTATTCAGCGGGTGGGTGAAACCCGCCGGATCGCGGCCAGATAGAATCGCTGCTCCGGCCAGGGGCCGGCGGCAAGCACGAGCGCCACTTCCAGCAGCGACAGGAACGCATAGCTGGCAGCCTGCCATACCAGGTGAAACCTGGCATGGCCCGGCCATCGCGGATTTGTCGCATGGGTTCGGTTCAGATCGATCCCGAGCGTCGCCGCCCCTTGCGCGCCGCAGAGAATCGCCAGCAATCCACGCGCAATCGACACATGCGTCACATATTTCCCCTCGCTCAAGCCTTCTCGCTCTTCCCGCTCCGCGGTGAAGCAAGCGGAAGCAGAATGACGATTCGCGCTCCGCCGCTCTTGCGATTCTCCGCCGTGACGGCTCCGCCATGGGCGCGCGCCACCGCATCGACGAAGGCCAGGCCCAGCCCGTGGCCGTTCGACGCCTTTCCCTTCACCCGGCGCTCGAAGAGATGAGGGCACACCTCCGCATCGAAGCCCGGCCCATCGTCTTCCACGATCAGCGAGGCAATGTCGTCCTCGGCGCTCAGGCGCACATCGATCGCGCAGGCTGTGGGCAAGTGCTTCAACTCATTGTCGAAGAGATTGGCAATCATGCGATGGAGCAGCGCCGCATCGGCCTCGACGATCAGCGGGCCCCGGCTGTCGAGCTTCATTTGCAGGCCCTTTTCCGACATCGAGGGCTCATACAAATCGATCATGATTTTCAGCAAGTCGTTCAGGTCGACCGGAACGCGGTTCAGCCGCAGCGCGTCCGCCTTGGCCTCGGCGACATCGAGAGACTTGTTGAGAAAATCCGTAAGCCGATCCAGTTCCTCGATGGCCGAGACGATCGGCTCGGCTTGCTCGGCCTCTGTGACCGCCGACAGCGACACCTCCAACTTTCCGCGGATGGCTGTGAGCGGGCTGCGCAGATCGTGCGCCAGCGCGTCCGTGATGGTGTGCAACTGGTGCATCGAACTCTCGATGCGGTCGAGCATGCGGTTGAGCGTCAGTGCCAGATGGCTCACTTCGTCGTTTCGCTTGGTCGTCGGCACGCGGGCGTTCAGGCCGGAATGGCCGATTCTCGATGCAGCCTCGGCAATCTTCCGCACATAACTCAACATGCGCCGCGTGGTAAAGAAGACAATGCCAAACCCAAGCAGAACAAGCAAAAGCCAAAGCACAAAGAATCTCAGGCGCAGGCTCTTCAGCACCCGCAGCTCGTCCCGCTCGGAGAGCCCCAGATAGATGGAACTGCCATCGTCAAGGCGCGTCGAGGCCACGCGATAAGGAATCGCGAAGCCTTCGACACTTAGATCCGTTGGCTGGTCTGCAACCATCCTGCTTGCCTGAATGGCCTTGAGATTCGGTTGGCCGCTACCCGCGCCAACCCATAGCTTGAGCGAACCGTCGCCACCGGCTTGAAGGAAGAACACCGAATCGTTCGAGTTGCTCTCCGACGAGAGCTTGTTCGGCACTTCCTTGGCCGCCAGCTCCGCCACTTCTCCCACGACCCGGCCGTAAAGAGCGTCCTTCGGCGTCCGCTCCGAGACATCGCCCAGCACCTCGACCTCGCCGGAAAGCCACGCATCGCCGCGGCGCTGAATATCGCCGGCGACAAAGCGAAGCAGAAAGAGAAAGACCAGCATGGTGCCGCAGGCAAAGGCGAGGGTTGCCCACAGTGAGATGCGCCAGGCGGCGCTGTGCAGCACGGGCCTAGTGGTCCTTGAGAACATAACCCACACCTCGCAGCGTGCGAATCAGCGGCTGCTGCCCCTGCCCATCGACCTTGCCGCGCAAACGATAGATGTGAACATCGACCACGTTGGTATCCGGCTGGATGCGCATGCCCCAGACCTGATCGAGAATCATCGAGCGCGTGACCACGCGGCCCGCGTTGCGGCACAGATACTCCAGCAGAACGAACTCCTGGGTTGTGAGCTGCAAGATTTGTCCTGCGCGGGTCGCCTCGCGGCGCAGCAGATCCAGCTCAAGATCGAGAACCCGCAACCGGGTTGCCTCATTGCCAGGAGGGCTGTTACGCCTCAGCAGGTTGCGCAGCCTGGCCAGCAACTCGGCCAGCGCAAAAGGCTTGGTCAGGTAATCGTCCCCGCCTTGCTCCAGGCCCAGCACCCTGTCGTCGATGCTCCGCCTCGCCGAAAGAATCAGCACCGGCGCGCGCACTCCCAGTTGACGCAGCTTGAGAATCAAACTGATGCCGTCCTGATCCGGCAGTCCAAGATCGACGATCAGTATGTCGAATTGGCCATCCACCGCCAGCAGCTCGGCAGCCTTGCCATCCCCCGCCGCTTCAACTTGGTAGCCCGCTTCTTCAAGCGAAGTTCGCAGGAAGTCCTGGATATCGATTTCGTCCTCAACGAGCAGAAGCCGCATGGTGGGATATTAGTGCATTTCAGCCGATTTTTCATTGAGCAAGTCCCGCCGCGATGCGAAACCGGTGACGGAAACTTCCATCGTTGGCAGATGAACGCATTGTCATCAGCGCGATAACTAGCCGTAATGCGCCTTCGGTAGTCTTGAGTGAAGACGCAAAATGCATCCCCCTGCGATGAACAAATCGTCATGAAGACGAGCGCGATTTCCGCTCTCCAATGGAGCTCGGAATCCGTCCTACTTAATGAATTGCAATTGAGCCGGCCATGCGGGAGAAACATGAGCGAGACTCTCCCGCGCATCCAATGTGTTGGGCAACAGAGAACGAAGAGAACGAGGACATGAGCGCCCAAGGCGCCGCCTATGAATCCATTGAACACAACGCCCTTTGCGGATGCCTTCAGAACCGGCCTCCCGCTGCCCGCGTCTCTTGACCCGCACTTCGAGGAGGCGCTTCGCCATGTGCTCGACAACCCCGGCAGTCTCATCCGGCCGCGGTTGGTCTTTCAGGTGGCGACGGCCTACGGCCTCAATGAAACTCCCGCGAGAGAGCTGGCCATCGCGCTCGAATACTTCCACACCGCATCGCTTCTCTTCGACGATTTGCCGTGCATGGACAATGCATTCGAGCGGCGCGGAGTCCCCTGCGTTCATCTCGCGTTCGGCGAGGCGGGGGCGATCCTTGCCGCGCTGGCCCTCATCAATCGCGCCTACGCGATCGCCTGGCGGGCAGTCTCCAGTTCTTTGCCACATGTGCAATCGCGGGCATTAGCCTATATCGAGCAGTGCCTCGGCATCGACGGCCTGCTCAACGGGCAGAGCCTCGATCTGCACTATGCGACCTTGCCTCACAATCGGGAGACGACCGAGAAGATCGCGCGCGGAAAAACGGTTTCGTTGATCCGGCTCACGCTGGTTCTTCCGGCCATGCTGGGCGGCGCTTCGGCGCGCGAGATTCAACTGCTCGAGCGCATTGCCCTCTTCTGGGGCCTCGGCTACCAGATGGTCGATGACCTGAAGGATGTGCTCGACAGCGCGGACCAGGCCGGCAAGACGGTTGCCCGCGACCTGCTGCTCGACCGGCCCAACGTGGCTTCCGCGATGGGAATCCCCGCCGCTGTCGAGCGTCTCACGCGCTTCATTCATCTGGGAGACGGAACGCTGCATCGTCTTCTCAAATCCATGCAGGGCTTGTCGTTTCTTTCAAAGCTGCGCAGCGACCTCGAAGAGGAACTGAACCGGGTTACCGGGAATCTCTGCACAATGCTAGTGGGAGAGAGTGCGTGATCTTTTTCAAGCTGATCGTGACCAATCTGCGCCGCCATCGCATCCGCTCGTGCATCAGCATGGCGGGCATCGCCTTCAGTGTCGCCGCCATGCTCACCGTAGTCACCATTTTGCAGGGCGCAATCGGCATGTTTTCCGGCATCCTGTCGAGCGACAGCGAGATCGTCGTCTTCGAGCGCAACGTCTCCGATCTCTTCTTCAGCAGCGTTCCCGCCGCGGCGGCGGAGCAGATCGCCGGTTGGCCGATGGTCTCTCACGCCGATCCCGTGCTCTTCGGCATCGTCTCCAGCGCCGGCCACCCCATCGTCACCTGCTTTGGAGTGACCGTTGCCGATGCCCGGATCCGCAAAGCGACATGGACCGCGGGCGATCGCCTCGACTTCGCGCTGCACGCCGACGACGTGGTGCTTGGCGAACGCGCCGCCCAGTTCCTCGGCGCAAGACTCGACGACCATGTGCCCATTGGGCACGGTGTCTTCCATGTCATCGGGATTCTGCGCACAGCCAACGGATTTGAGGACGGCGGCGTCTTCATGCCGCTCAGCTCCGCGCAGAGCTTCTTTCACAAGGAAGGCGCTTCCTCGGTTATCACCGTCAAGCTCAACGGCAAGGACGATGCGGCCTCATTCAAAGCGATGGTCCAGGCCAGATTCCCCAACCTGATCGCACTGGAAGACGCGGAGTTCACGCGCTCCTATTCGCAGTTCAGAATTCTTAAGGCCACGGCTTGGGCGGTGGGAGTGTGCGGCCTTCTGATGGGCGGCCTCGGCGTTGCCAACACCATGATCATGTCGGTCTTCACGCGCATCCGCGAGATCGCCATCCTGCGCGTCTGCGGCTTCTCCAATGTGCAGATTGCCACGATGATCTTCGGCGAGTCGGCGGTTGTGTCGCTACTGGGCGCGGTCTTTGGACTGCTCACCGGAACCGGCCTTCTCTTCGCGCTCAAGCTGGTTCCCGCTCTTCACGGCTATGTCGATGTCACGCTTCAACCTGTCGTGATGCTGATTGTGATTGTGCTCGCCTTGCTTACCGGAGCCGCTGGGGCGCTCTATCCGGCAGCCTATGCCATGCGTGTCCGCGCGGTGGAGGCGCTGCGCTTCGAATGAATCTTGCAACGGCACAAGCCGGCACTCTGGATTTGAGCAGTCGAGCTCGCATCGTCCTGCGCGCCGAAGACGTGTGGAAGAGCTATGACGACGGAGCAATCGAAGTTCTCAAGGGCGTGGACTTCGAAGTCGCCGAGGGCCAGACCGTGGCGCTCTGCGGCCCGTCGGGCTGCGGCAAGAGCACGCTGCTGCATCTGTTTGGCGGCCTGGATGAGCCCGATCGCGGGCATGTGACGGTCAACGGAATCGAGGTCAACCGCAAGCGCAACCTGCTGCGTCTTCTGCGCCACGAGGTGGGCTTTGTCTTTCAACTCCACAACCTCATTCCCGATCTCACGCTTGCGGAGAACTGCCTGATCCCCACGGTGGCCGCGGGCATCGACCGTGAGACAGCTCAAGCCCGCCTGCGGCAGCTTGGGGAGAGCACCGGCCTCAGCCATCGCCTCGGCCAGCGCATCCAAAAGCTCTCCGGCGGAGAGCGCCAGAGGACCGCGCTCTGCCGCGCGCTGATGAACAAGCCGAAAATCTTGCTGGCCGACGAGCCTACCGGCTCGCTCGACGAAAGATCGAGTAGAGCGGTCTTTGCGCTGTTGCTCGAAATCGTTGCCGCGGAGGGCGTGACCCTGGTGATGGCCACCCACGATCGCGGCTTGGCCGCGCGCTGCGACCGGCTGCTGGAGATGCACAACGGGAGGATTTATGAGCCAGCATCCGCCTGATGCGAACATCGTTCCCGACGCCGAGCAGCCTGTTGCCTGTGCCGCGTGGCATAGCTTGTTTTGGCTTGCCTTTGCCAATGCCATCGGCGTGCTGCTCTCTATTCTTCTGCTTTTTCCCGCGCTCAATCGATTCCTCGGCGAATGGACTTACGGGCGCTGGCTCATCGTTCACATAAATCTGGAACTCTATGGCTGGTCGAGTATCCCCATGGCCGGTTTCCTTTTCAGTGTCTATGGCGCGCCTCAAGGGCCGCTGGCTCAATGGTGTCGGCCCGTGCTGTGGGTCTGGTCCGCCGCGCTCGCCGTGGGAACATTCTCATGGCTCTCCGGCCACTCCAGCGGCAAGCTCTTTCTCGATTGGTCCGGTTACGCGCGCATCATATTCCCGCTTGCCATGATCGCCCTCTGGCTTCTGCTCGCATCCTCATTCATTCGCGGATGGAAGACTGCTGCCAGCACGACGCTGGCCGCGCGCGGCGCAAAGCTGCTGGGTCTCGCGCTGCTTCTCGTTGTTCCATGCGTGATTTACTTCGCATCCGGTCCCTCGTACTATCCGGCCATCAATCCCGACACCGGCGGACCGACTGGCGCGAGCCAGCTCGAATCGTCGCTGACGATCATTGCCATTCTGCTCGTGCTTCCCTTCGGTCTCACGCAGCGCAAGGCTGGCCGGTCCAAAGTAATCGCCATTGGATGGGCAGTCATGGCCGCGGAGTTTCTGCTTTGCTTTGCACTCGGCCGCGCCGACATCAGCCATCACCGCCCCGCGCAATATCTCTCGCTCGCCAGCCTTCTCGTCTGGATACCGCTCATGCCGGCCTACTACGCGGCCTTTGCGTGGCATGAGAACACGCGCCGCTGGCGCGTCACCTTTCTCGCCTGGTGGTCGGCGCTGGTCCTCACCGGCTGGATTATCTTTCTTCCCGGCATCCTCGACCACTTCAAATTCACCGACGGCCTTGTCGGCCATTCTCTGCTGGCGATGGCCGGCTTTGTCTCCAGCCTGCTGATCTTCGTTCTGGTTCAACTGCTCGGCGAGGGCGGATGGATCTTCAATCGAACGCGCTCATTTTATGGATGGAATATCGCTGTTCTGGGTTATGTTGTACTCATGTCGGCCGCAGGCTGGCGCGAGGGATTTGACCCAACGTTCACCATTGTGCCGGGAGCGGCGCGTAACATCGTCTACGTTCTTCGGCTGGCGGTTGGGCTGGCGATGCTGGCATCATCCCTGGACTGGCTTATCGATGCCTCGACACTGCTTCGCAGCCCTGTTCCCATTCCCGCGCCTTTTTCCCTGGAGGTGACAGCATGAACCGCCCCATTCTGATCGCCTATCAGCTATTGATCGGCATCTCCGATACCTTGACCGGCGCGCTGCTCATCGTCGCGCCGGAGTTTACGCTGCGCCTGATGGGCGTGCGCGCGCCCGCCGATGCGCTTCCGTTCCTGTCGTTCATCGGAGCGTTTGTTCTCTCGGTGGGCATAGCCTGCCTTTATGGCGCGCGGGTGATGGTCCGCCGGGGAAGCCCGTGCAAGCTGGAAGTCGTCTGGCTGCTCACGGCCATCAGCCGCGCCAGCGTGGCCATCTTCATCGCCGGGCAGATCTTGGCGCATACGCTTGAAGCCGGCTGGCTCGCGGTCGCCCTCTCCGATGGCGTTTGCGTTCTGATTCAGGCAATCGGTCTTCGCAAAGGCTGGCTGGGCAATGTCGCGCGGTAGCGGACGAGCCTCCGGATGGCAGGGCGCGAGCCTTGTCGCGATCACCTATGTCTATTTCCTCATCTTTGCGCAGTTCGCCTTTCTCAAGCGTCTGGCGAGCCTCGGCGTAGCAGGCGCGCATTTGACAATCGCGATGGCTGCGATGGCTCTCGGCGGAATTCTCTTCAGCCTGCTAACTCCCCGCATCGAGTTATGGCCCTCGCCTGACTTGCGGCTTCGAGCCGGGCTCGTTGGTTGCAGCGCGGCGGCATTTCTTTCGCTCTTGTCGCTCGGACTCGCCGCTAGCATCGCTGTTTCGTTCCTGATCGGCGCAGCGCTCGGCCTGCTCACCGTGACGCTTGTTACGCATTTGCGCCGGTGGACAGGCAATCGCAATCCACTCCTGCTTGTCGGCCTTGGCACCGGCGCCGGCTATCTTGCCTGCAACCTTCCGGCGTTCTTCACGGCCTCCGCGGAAACGCAGGCGGCAACGGCAGGCTTGCTGTGTCTCGCTGGATTCCGCATAACTCTGAGTCCCACGCCTGTAACTCCGGAAGAGTCGGAGATTCCGCCGCAACCTTCTGTTTCCTTTCTCCGCGTACTGGCTGGCCTCACCGCGCTTGTCTGGCTGGACTCCGCCGCCTTCTTCATCATTCAAAACACGCCCGCCCTGAAGGCCGGCACATGGCAGGGTTCGCTCCACTTATGGGTCAACGGCCTGCTGCATCTCGGCGCGGCGCTGGCCAGCGTCTGGCTGTTGCGCCGTCGCGGCCTGTCGTTGGTTCTCTCCGCCTCATTCCTCGCGCTGGCCATCGCGTGCCTGCTTCTGCTTGACCCGCATCGTCTCGCTCTGGCCTCAATCTTTTATCCCATCGGCGTCTCGCTTTACTCGGTCGCGCTGGTCGCCTATCCCGCGCTGCTTGGCCCGGCCACAACCACGGCCGAGCGCGGCCGACAGGCCGGATGGCTCTACGCCTTTGCAGGCTGGTCCGGCTCCGCCCTGGGAATCGGCATGGGCCAGAACCTCGGCTATGTGCCGCCGCTTTTTGTGCTGGCGGCGGGGGCAGTCATTCTGCTGCCTCTGCTGCTCAAACTCTTCGCGCGGCGCAAGCGCGAACTGGCGCTGACCGCAGCGATGCTGCTCGCGGCCTTCTATCTCGATCACATTCTGCTTGCCGCGCGCGTCTCTCCGCCGTTTTCACAGATCGAGCGCGGAAGGCAGGTCTATATCTCCGAAGGCTGCATCAACTGCCACACTCAATTTGTGCGCCCGAACTCGCCGGATGTCTTGATGTGGGGGCCGGCCGAGCCGCTTCAACAGGTCCGGCTGGAGCGTCCTCCTCTCATCGGAAACCGCCGCCAGGGGCCCGATCTTGCCGAAGTTGGCGAACGCCGTTCCGTTCTCTGGCTCAAGGCTCATTTCTGCGATCCGCCCGAGGTCAGCGGAGCTTCCATCATGCCTTCGTATGCGTTTCTCTTCCGAGACCAGCGAGGGGACGACCTCGTGGCTTATCTCAAGAGCCTCAAAACCAGCGGCGTCGAAGAGCACCAGACAGCCGAACGGCTTTGGCAGCCCTCCTCCGCCGCCGTCGCTCAGGCCAATGCCGGCGACGGCGAACGGCTCTTTCAGCGCCGCTGCGCCACTTGCCATAGCGTGGCCGGACGAACCCGCCTGATCTGGCAAGCCAACTTCAAAAGGCAGCCTCCCGATCTTGCGGTTGGGCCTTTTTTCTATCTGCCGCCTTCGGGGCCGGGTGCGATTCGGACGGCTCGCCTCGCGCAGATCGCCAAATTCGGCGTCCCTGGAACCGATATGCCCGGACATGAGTATCTGTCCGACAACGACATTGCCTCCATCGCCCTTTGGTTGTCGCAAAGAATCGAACAACTGAATCAAAACCGGTAAAGTACCATCAACAAGAGACGAAGCAGAACAGGAGACAAGCCATGAAAACCATCGTCCTATCCCTCTATTTCGCGCTCCCGCTGGCACTCGCCCCAGCTGCGTTCGCACAGCATCAGGCTTTTTCCGTGAATCCGGATGCGAGCCAGGTCGCCTTCTCCCTGGGCGGCAACTTTCACCACGTGGAGGGAACCTTCCATGTGCAGAGCGGCACGATCGACTTTGACCGCGCCAAGCAGAGCATTGCCGGCTCCGTGGTGGTCGCCGCCGGCAGCGGCAACAGCGGCGAGCCGAGCCGCGATCGCAACATGAACACCACCGTGCTCGACGTGGCTCACTTTGCCGAAATCTCCTTCGTTCCCAAGAGCTATCAAGGCGCCATCGCGGCCAGCGGCGATTCCACCATCCAGGTTTCCGGCGTCTTCACCCTTCATGGCGCTGCGCACGAACTCACGGTACCCATGCAGATTCACATCGAGGGAACAACCCTCACAGCCAAGACGCGCTTCACGATCCCTTACGTGCAGTGGGGCCTGAAAGACCCAAGCATCTTCATCCTCAAGGTCGCCAAGGAGGTCGATATCGACCTCACGCTAACGGGCCATTTATCCCCGGCGAATTGAGAGGTCAAGCTCTCGTTTAAGCGACTGGTCTTTATCCCAGCCGGATCAGCGCCGCGGAGTACGCCTGAACGCGCACGCTCAGCTTGCCGCTCTGCGCCGTCAACGGCTCGCCGGCGCGAGGGTGAAACTGCCCATCGCTTTCCACCGTCGCTCCCCGCAGCGTGACGCCCTGTTTGCTATCGATCGCCGGAGCCAGAAGCCGCTCGACCACGGCCCGCTTGAATCCGCCCGCAGCCCCGCTAATCGTAACCTGCGCGTCGCGCGCATCCTTGTTGAAGACAGCCACCAGCCCCGGCGCGCCATCCCCGCCGGCCGCATAGGCCGTCAGGTTCGCGCCCTTTGCCTTGAGCGTCGTCCGTTCCAATCCGCGTCCCGCAAACTCTTGCGCCAGCATGAGACCGTAGAACTCAGGACGCGCCGCAAAGCCGCTGCCGATCGAGCCGACAATCGGCGAATAGTAGCCGTTTGCGCCCCCATGCAGGTTGACGCCCACGCAGCCCATGGCAGCCAGTTGCAGGCAAAAATCCCCGGCCCACAGCGCGGAGGCAAACGTATCGCTGACCCCCGGCTTGCCCGCGTTGTAGCAGCTATTGCCTTCCGCCATGCGGAAGGGCAGGCCGGCGGCCTTGGACGACGCCAGCGCATCCCGGCAAGAGCTCTCGAATTTCTCGCCCGGATGGAGCAGCAGGTCGATGGTCATCTCTGGATCGGTGGGCGGACCCTCGGCGTAGTAGTGGCTCGTCGACATCACGACCTCCTTGGGAACGTCCAGCGTGAACCGCTTGAACCAAATCTGGTTAAAGGCCGTATCCGGTCCGGCCACAGGAATCGTGGGCAGCTTCTCTTGAAATGCCGCCCGAAAGGTCTTCCATCGGGCCAGGAACTCGTCGTAGGTCCAGGGCTTGTCGCCCCGATCGCGATGCTTGAAGAGATCGGGTTCATTGCCGAACTGCATAAACATCAGCTTCGATCCGAGCGTCTTGGCCACAAAGGCGCCCTCGGCCAGCGCCTGCGTCAGAGAGCCTCCGCCCAGATTCAGGCCATAGATGCAGCGCCAGCCGGTCGCATTGAGAAAGCCCAGCAAATTCCGAATCGAGAGCGGCGTGATGGTAAAGGTGCGCGGCTCACGATGCCCCGGATCGGGCCCCACCAATCCGCCCGCCTCCGGCGGAGTCGCCGGCTCCGTCTCAGACCAGACGGTGAACTCGCTGAGGTTGCCGCCCAGGCGCAGGACGCCCGCCGGGGTCAGCCTGCGGAAGATCTCGATCAAGGCTGTATTCCGGGGCGAAAAAAAGTCGGGATAGGCAAGCTGTCCGCTTTCGTAGCTTAGCCCCATGAAGTCCTCGGGAACCTTGGCGAGGCTTGTCGAAGCATCGATGGCCAGCGAAACCTCAACCTCCCCTGCCTGCGCCATCAGCCTGCGCGGCGCGCTCAACGCGGCTGCTCCGATCGCCGCCGACATCGAACAAAACTTTCTTCTGGATAGATCTTTCACGCCTCTCATCTCTCGCTTCCTCTGCGATCTTCGCAGAATCTCCAACACAAGGATACTGCTCCGGCGCGGCCTTGGTGCGAACGCAGGGCCGCCACAGGCCTGTGTTGTGTTTGTGGAGCGTAGCGCCGGTCTCCTGACCGGCTGTACTGGCAGCGTCCACGCTGCCAGACGCCCCCTGTGGGTCTGGAGACCCACAGGACAGCCGACCTGGAGGTCGGCGCTACCAATTTACGGATAGGCTCTTATACGCTTCACAATGCAGCGCGATCCCTTTCGATGCTGCAGCTCTCCGGCTTTGAGCGTGGCGCTATTTTCCGATGCAGAACGTGGAAAAAATCAGGTTCAAGACATCGTCGGGGGTCGTCTGGCCGGTCAGCGAGTCCAGCGCACCCAGCGCGCGGTAGAGGTCCAGCAGGATCATCTCGTGAGGAAGGTCGCTGGCGTTTGCCAGCGCGGCATCGGCAAGGGCCGCGAGGGTGGTAGCGACGGCCTGCTGGTGGCGCAGGCTGGTCAACATGCCGGGCTCGGCGGCGGCTCCGCCTGTGGCCAGGGCCAGGATGCGCTCGCGCAGCGCGGCGATACCTTCGCCGGTCAGCGCCGAGGTGGCCAGAGTGGGCAGGCCGGTGTAATCAGGCAGAGGCATGTTTGCCTCAATCAGGTCGCTCTTGTTCACGGCGACTACGGAGGGACGCCCCTCCATGGCAGCCAGCAGCCGGCGCTCTTCGTCGTTGAGCGGCTCGGTCGCGTCGAGCACCACCACCACCAACGCGGCGTCGGCCAGCGCCTCGCGGCTGCGGGCAATGCCCAACCGCTCCACCTCTTCGGCTGCCTCGCGCAGGCCGGCCGTGTCCACCAGCTCCAGCGGGATTCCATCGAGAGAGATCCGCTCGGTGACAGTGTCGCGCGTGGTGCCGGGGGTTGCCGTCACGATGGCGCGATCGCGCTCGACAAGCCGGTTGAAGAGCGAACTCTTGCCGACATTGGGCCGGCCCACAATCGCCAGCGTCAGTCCGTCGTGGACGATGCGCCCACGGGCAAAGGAGGCTTCAAGCGCGGTGAGCGGCGGCGTCAGATCGTCGATGCGGCGGGCGATCTCGGACTGCGGTGTCACAACCACCTCGCCCTCGGCAAAATCAATGCCGGCCTCGAGCAGAGCGATGAGTTCCACCAGAGCCTGCTTCACTGGCCCGACGCGCCGGCTCAGCGCGCCGCCCATTTGGCTGGCGGCCTGGCGCGCCTGGGTCAGCGTCTGCGCCTCAATCAGATCGCGCACCGCCTCAGCCTGCGTGAGGTCCAGGCGCCCGGCCAGGAAAGCGCGCTCGGTAAACTCGCCCGGCTCGGCCAGCCGCGCGCCCAGGTTGAGCGCACGCTGGAGCAGCAACCCAAGCACTACCGGCGAGCCGTGCGCCGCGATTTCTACCAGATCTTCAGCGGTGTAGGAATGGGGAGCGCCAAAGAACGTGACCAGCGCCTCGTCAATGCGGGTGAGGTTGCCGTGCGTGGCATCGATGCCGGAGTCTTCATCAAGCACATCGGCCAGGCGCGCCCGCGCATGCTCCAGCGGCTGATGCAGCCCCACCAGTTGCGCGGCAATCGATGCGGCATTGGGGCCGCTCAGACGCACAATCCCAATGCCTCCACGCCCCGGCGGCGTGGAGATGGCGGCAATCGTGTCGGTCTTGATCTCCAAATCGGCCATGTGCTGGAATTAGTGTAGAAGCAGAGCCCGCTTGGGACGTCGGGCAGGTTGCTGCACTTCGGCAAGAAGGAAAGACCTATGGGAGCAACGAAGATCGAGTTTCGCCTACGGATGGCGACGATGTTTGCGATTCTCACGCTGGGCTTCACAGCCCCGTGGATTCAGCACGGACCACGCATCCCGCTGATCGAGTGGCTTCCGCTCGAATTCAGCCGGCATGGTCACGTTTCCTTCGCAGTGGCCACGCCCATCGTGATTGTCCTGGCCGCGCTGATTGCCGCCAAGGCTATGGTATTTCGCGTCTGGGGCGCGGCGTACCTCGGTCCCGCCACGGTGATTCACGGCCATATGCGAGGCGACTCTCTCGTCGCCAGCGGGCCGTATCGCTATCTCCGCAATCCGCTCTACATCGGCTTGTGGGCGATGACGTATGCCTTGTCCTTCCTCATGCCACCCACGGGCGCGCTCTTTGTCGCGATCGTCGTTCCGCTGTTTCTGCTGCGGCTCACTCTTGGCGAAGAGGCGTTTCTCACCGGCGAACTCGGCCAACCCTACGTGGACTACCTGCGCGCCGTTCCGCGGCTGGTTCCCCGTCTGCGGACCAGTCTGCCATCCTCCGCCGGCAAGCCGCAATGGCTCCGCGCGGTGCTATCGGAATTCACTTCCATCGGCGTCTTCCTTGCGCTGGCCGTCTTCTCCTGGAGCTACGATCTTCTGCTCATGGTGAAGGTGATTCTTGTCTGCTTTGGCATTTCGCTGGTGGCGCGGGCGCTGCTGCCCGCTGCGGGGAAGGAAGCCGATCCGGCAGAGTAAGGCAGATCGAACCTTCGACGCTCAGGCCTCAAAAAAACAACGGGGAAGAGCCGAAGCTCTTCCCCGTTTGTGTCCGCAGTCCGGAGAAACTACTTCTTGACGGGGGCGATCACGTCCTTGGCGGCCTTGGCCACGCGGAACTTGACCACCGTCTTGGCCTTGATCTTGATGGCCGCGCCGGTTTGGGGGTTGCGGCCGATGCGGGCCTTGCGCTCCGCTTTCACCAAGCGGCCGATGCCGGGGATCACGAAAACGCCGTTCTTCTTGGTTTCCTTCACGGCGGTTTCCGCCTGCAGGTCCAGGAAGGCTGCGACTTGCTTGTTGGTCAGTTCCAGTTTTTCGGCCAAAAGCCGAATCAGGGCAGTCTTGGTCAGTCCAGTTGCCATTGTGATGCTCTCCTTTTGGGCGGGCCCTTGGGCGCGCCGGTGTTGCCTGGGCTAGTTTCGCGAGGCGCGTACCGCATGAAGGGAGTGCGACCCAGGGAACACTTGCACGAAACCCCTGTATTCATGCGGGCTCGGAGACCCCGTCGTTCGTTACAATGCGACTTTAGGGTGGATAAAGTCAACTAAAAAACGCCAATTTCCACAAATTTGTTGGGTTTTGAACCTGTTTTAGCCATTATTTGCCTGTTTTTGCAGGGTTTTGCTGGTTTGAGACGCTCGCCCAGCATCAAGGCCGCTCAAAAAGGCTTCCGAGCCCTTCGCCTCAATCCAGCCCGAAAAGCACCTTCTTTTTGGACCCCAAAGACGCGGTAATGGGGGTATTCAGCGCATCCACCACGGGCGCGGCCAGCTTAAAGTAGCGCGTAAGCGTGTCACAAAAGCCGGCCTCCAGAGCCGCCTCGGCCGGCAGCGTCGTACTCAGACCCCACTGGCGGCATTGAATCAGGTCCAGCGCCGGATGGTCCTTGGGAAAGCCCTTGGGCGGGCGGGTGAGCGCGTTGCCTTCAAACTCGTTGAAGGCTTTATGCACGGCGGGCTTCTGGAGCAGTTTACAAAATTCCACGTGATGATCTACGAGCCAGTGGCGAATCGCGGCCAGTTGATCCTTCTCCGGCATGTAGGCGCCGGCGGCGATCACCACTTCTTTCGCGCCGATGTGGAAGTAGTAGCCGGCCCCGCTGGTCTTTTCCAGCCCCTGAAGCGCCCACCAGGCCGCCACGTGCGTCTTGTACGGCTTCTTGTCGGCGCTGAAGCGGGTGTCGCGATAGATGCGAAAGAGGCATTTCTCCGCCGGCCGCACAAAGCCGGGCGCAAAATCAGCCATCGCGTCGGTCACTTTGCGGATGATGGCCAGCATCGGCTCCTTCAGTTCCGCCTCGAAGATGGGCTTGCGCGGCGTGAACCATTCGCGGTCGTTGTGGCGGGCGAGATTGCGCAGAAAGGCGAAGCCCTCGGGGCGAAGGTGAGCGGCTGCAACGGCGGCGGGTTTTACGGCGCGGAGCACAGTAGTAGAAGATTAGCAGGTATGATTAAACTCTGGTGCGCGCCCCTCTGAGTTTAAGCATGGTGGACGATTCATGACATTCTACGAAATCTCGACTAGCGTAGCTTTACCTTTTGCCTTGTATTAACCGTCTTAGCAATTAGTGGTATCGGTTTGCGAAAACGCTGGCTAAGGTATCCGCTAAGAGTCGCCGGCCTTCTATTATTTCGGTTCCAACGGCTGCTCGGTTTGCCCATAGACCTCGCAAATGCTCCTTGTGCCCCTGCGCTGTGACCGATTCGACCCGTGCGCTGGTCTTCCAATCCCATATCCGCGATTACAGTTGCCTTTCTCGTCGCAAAGAGCGAGCAAGAAGATTTTCGTAGACGGCTCTGTAAAATGCGCGGGAGGGCTTGTATCCTTGTGTCTCCCAAACCTGACATGCGGCCTGGTATTCCTTTTCGGCCCACTCATCAGCGCGGCGTTCCTCAAACCGAACTCGCTCGGCCGGATAAAAGGCTGTGTTCCCTTTCTTAAACCCCTCAGAATGTGCTGCTGCCTTGTCCACGGCGAGTTTTGGGTGCATCTCCTCCGCAATCGCCGCGAGTTTTGTGTTGAGGAGAACCTGGTCGATCTGCCTCCAAACGTCTCGATTGGGCATACCCCCCTATTTCGCTTCTTCGATGATCTTCCTTGCTGACTCAGAGAACTGGAACAACGATGCGCGCTTCTTGTTAAGCTGGTAGATGTGGTAGGTTGTGCCCTGCTGGAGGGACTCGGCTACCTCTAGGTAGTTGGGATTCAGGCTGCTCAGGTAGATGAGATCGGTAGAGGCGAGGACTACTGTGGGAATCTCGCCTCGCTGCAACATGCCTTCGATGCCGCCGTTCTGGTCGCGCGACTCCGCGACGGCCTGAAAGTTGGGATCAATGACCAGGGCTGGAGCTCCATTGGTGGTGGAGTTCCAGGGCAGCGCCAACGGACCATTGGTGGTGAAGATGGGCCTTGGCATGGTTGCCAAGCGATCGCGCAGCGCGACTGCCTGGGCGTAATCGGCGGCGGTGGCGATGGGGGCCATGTCCTTTTTGCCGGGGCGATGATAGCCAATGGCCGCGCCCGCGAGCTGCAATGCGGGCTGCGCGCAAGCGAAGAGGACCAGAGCGGTCACCAGCTTCCGCGGAACGGTGAAGACGGCGATTTGGAGCAGAGTGGAACCGGCAGCGAAGGCCTCGAAAAGATAGTTGGAGGTTCCGCCTACCTTGCCCATGCCGGCCAGACCGGCAACAAGCGCAACGGCAAAGACGGTGGCCAGCAGGCGGACGGGGGCAGCTATTTCGCTCACGGCACTTTGGGATGCGGCGCTGTCGGTTGGCCGCTCGCCGGCTGAGGCGTTGAACAGGCAGGAGGCGCGCAGCAGCAGGAACGGAGCGGCAACCCAATAGAGGTTCAACAAGAGGGCAGTGAGGCCGGCGCCCAGGGCGCGCAGAATCCACGGAAGGCCGAAGGCGAAGCCTTTGACCATCCGCGGCGCCACCAGGATGCTGAAGCGGTATTCGGGCGTGCCGAGGCAGAGGGTTGCGGCAACGAGCACGGCGAAGACCGCGACGAGGATGGATAGATCGCGACCCTTCTTATGCAGGACCAGATACACGCAGAGGCCCGCGAAGGCGAGAACCACCGACTGCTTGAAGGCCCACGCGAGATAGAGCAGGACGCCAGCATAGGCAAAGGCAAACCTGGGCTGGCGGACGACTACCCAAAGGGCGATCATCGCGAGCGCGGCGGCGGCCATGTCGGGGCGGATCGAGAGCGCCCAATACTTGACGAGTGAAGTGGAAAGCCAGAGGCCCAGGGCAAGCGCGAGGGCGAGAGCGCTGGCCGTGCAGCGCAGCTTGAGGAGCGAGCGAACGAGCCTCCACTGCGCGAGGGCGCCGGCCAGCGCAAAGACGAGAGTGAACTGGCGACCCCAGGTGAGGATGCCGGCATCCCATGCGCCGATCAGCCGGAGGACGCCGGCATACATATCGTAGAAGAGGTAGTTATAGAGAGAAAGAGAAAAGGGAAATGTGAACGGGTCAGTATAGACGGGCCGATGGTGGATGCATCTCCAGACGGAGTCGATCGTGGGAGACTCGACGGCGGTGGGCGCGAAGAGCGCGCCATAGCGCCAGACACTGACGATGCGGATGAGATAGACGGCAAGGTTGAGGGCAAAGAAGGCCAACACCGCCGCGGCTCGGCGAGACGAGATGTTCGATGCGCAATCGCGGGTTGGTTCTTTCATGGCGCGAGTTGGCCTTTGTGCGAGCTATTTCGGCGCAACGGACATTCCCTCTGAGACTAAAGCCCGCACCCTTCAAGACATCGACTTATTCAGAGGCTCCCTAGTTTCTGCTGCGCATTTTAGCGAGCAGGCGGAGAATCTCGAGATAAAGCCAGACCAACGTGACAATAATCCCGAAGGCGCCATACCACTCCATATATTTGGGAGCGCCAACCTGCACGCCTCTCTCGATGAAATCGAAATCGAGCACCAGATTGAGAGCCGCTATGGCCACGACGAAGAGGCTGAACCCGATGCCGACGAAGCCGCTGCCGTTGATGGAAGTGAAGTGGAAGCCGAAGAATCCCAGCAGCATTTCCATCAGATAAAAGACGGCGATGCCGCCGGTGGCCGCGACGATTCCCATGCGGAACTTTTGCGTTACGGGAATCCATCCCGAGCGATAAGCCAGCAGCAAAACGAAGAGCGTGCCGAAGGTGAGGCTCACCGCCTGGATGGCAATGCCGGGATAACGCAGCTCCATGAAGGCCGACAGACCGCCGAGCACCAAGCCTTCGAGCAGCGCGTAGACGGGCGCTGTCACGGGAGACCACTCCTTTTTGAAGACGGTGACCATCGCCACGATGAATCCGGCGATCAAGCCTCCAAACATCAGCGGCGCCACATCGGCGATGTCGCGCGACTGAAGAAAGAGACGCCACGTCCAGGCGGCGGTCGCCATCGCGCAGACCAGCAGAATGCCGGTCTTGTTCACCGTGCCGTTGAGCGTCATGCGCGTGGATTGGTCGATGATGCCGCCATACTGGGCGGTAGAGAGGTCGCGAAACGTGTTCTCGCCCAGCGCCGGATTGGATGTCTTCATCAGTGCCATTCAGTCTTCTCCCTTGCGCAACTGCCCGCGATCGATTGGCCGGAAGGTTGCGTGAAAATTCGATCTCTGCTTCAAGTTTAGTCCGGCGAGCGGCTCCCTCTCAAGGATGGCTGACATCACCGGCTACCTGTACGTTCGGGTCCCCGTTGAGAGACCCACTCACAGAATCTGTGAATCTGCGAAACTATGGAGAACACTCTAACCATTTCAAAATAAACACTTCCTCTTCACAGTTTCATAGCCCTGTAAAACAGTAAAACTGTAAACCGTGAGCGGCGACCGCACCACCGCCCCTTCCAAGCCCCACCAGCCCCCTCCGGTATACTTTTCTCATTATGGAAACTACAGGTTGCGGGACAGCTATAGTTACGCCCTTTCGGGCGGATGGGTCGATTGACGAGCATGCGCTGATTGCGCTGGTACACTGGCAAATCGACTCGGGAATTGACTTTCTGGTGGCCTGCGGTTCGACCGGCGAAGCGGCCACGCTCGATGAAGAAGAGTGGCTGATGACGATCTGCATCGTGGCCGAGGCGGCTGCCGGGCGCGTGCCGGTATGGGCCGGCTGCACCCACAACTCCACCCGCGCGCTGGTGCGCCAGTCCAGCCGGCTCAAGCAGATACGCGGCGTTGACGCCGTGCTCTCGGCCAACCCCTACTACAACAAGCCCTCCCAGGAGGGCCAGTTCCAGCACTTCCTGGCTCTCGCCCGGGCCGTCTCGCCGCTCCCTGTCGCGCTCTATAACGTGCCCGGACGCACGGCGGTCAACCTCGATCCAGTAACGGTCGTGCGGCTGGCCGAGGCCGCCCCCAACATCCAGGCCATCAAGGAAGCCAGCGGCAAGCTGCCCCAGATCGCCGAGTTGGTTCACTCGCTTCCGCGCGGCTTCAAAGTCTTCTCGGGCGACGACAATCTGGCTCTCGCCTCCATCGGCGTGGGCGCGCATGGGCTGATCAGCGTTGCCTCCAACGAAATCCCGGCCGAGGCCAGCCGCATGATCCGCGCCGCGCTGAACAACAATTGGGCCGAAGCCCGCGAGCTTGAGCGCCGCTTTGGCCGCCTTTTCGAGGCCAATTTCTGGGAGTCGAACCCCGCCCCCGTCAAGACGATTCTCGCCCTGATGGGCCGCTCCACGGACCACGTCCGCCTGCCGCTGGTCCCGCCCATGGCCGCCACCCGCGTCCGCCTGGAGCGCCTGGCCGGCGAACTGGGCCTGCTCAAGCATCTGCCCCCGCCCGACGGCCCGCCGGAGGTCTTCTGACGGCGTACGGTGCTGGTCAATGGAAAGTGCCGGTTTGCCTTAGGAACCCTCGCGCAGCCGGTACTGCCGCAGCCGGCCGACGAGCGAGGCCGGGCCGCTGACCGAGAGCCGGACGACGTTGCCCTCGTACTCTCTAAAGTGGACGATCATGCCCGCTTCGATCGCCGCCAGCACCGCGCCCTCGCGCTGTGGAACGCGCAGTTCGGCGTCGATCACGGGGTCCGAGTGCAGGGCCTCGTCAATGGCCTTGAGCAGCGCGTCCACTCCCTCGCCGGTGCGCGCCGAGACGGCTACCTCGGCCCCCGCCTCGCTGCGCTCCAGCAGCCCCGCCCGCTCGTGCTCACCCAGCAGGTCAATCTTGTTCAGCACTTCGATGCGCGGCTTGGCTAGGACTTCCAATTCATCGAGAACCTTTTCGACCTGAGTCTTTTGCTCTTCGCCATACGCGGAGTTTGCGTCGCGGACGTGGAGCAGCACCTCGGCCTGGGCGACCTCTTCGAGGGTGGCGCGGAAGCTGGTGACCAGTGTATGCGGCAGGTTGCGAATGAAGCCGACCGTGTCGGACAACAGCACTTTGCGCCGGCTGGGCAGGTCAATGATTCGTAATTTCGGGTCGAGCGTGGCGAACATGCGTGGCGACTGGAGTACCGCCGCGCCGGTCAACTGGTTGAAGAGCGTGCTCTTGCCGGCGTTGGTGTAGCCGACCAGGGCCACGGTGGGCACGGGCGCCGACTCGCGGCGCTGGCGCTGCTGCTTGCGGGTTCGGCGAACGGCTTCGAGCTCTTCTTTCAAATGGTCGATGCGGCGCTTGATTTGCCGCCGGTCGGTTTCGAGTTTGGTTTCACCGGGGCCGCGGGTGCCGATGCCGCCGCCCAACTGCGACATCGACTTGCCTTTGCCGGTGAGCCGGGGCAGCATGTAATCGAGCTGCGCGAGCTCCACCTGCAACTTGCCCTCGCTGGTGCGGGCGTGGCGGGCGAAGATGTCCAAAATTAATTGCGTCCGGTCCAGGACGCGGCAGGGCAGGGCGGCCTCGAGGTTGCGCGACTGGGTGGGCGTGAGGTCGTGGTCGAAGAGCACCAGGTCAGCTTCGGTGGAGGCGGCTACACCGGCAATCTCCTCGACCTTGCCTGCGCCGATCAGCGTGGCTGGGTCGGGACGCGCGCGGCGCTGCAACAGCTCGGCAACCACCACGCCCCCGGCGCTCGCCACCAGTTCGCGAAACTCGGACATCGACTCATCCGCATCCAATTCCGTGCTGGATCGCGGCTGAATGGCTCTGGCCGGGGAAGCGCTTGATGGAGGATCGTCAGACTCCGGCGCATCCTCGTCGATTCCGGACGCGAAATCGGGGACGGCCTGGCTCGCGCTCAACGCAGCTTGACGCGCGCCAGCCTGTGCGGCGCGGCTGGCGCGGGAGCGGACCGCGTGGTCCACCCCGACCAAAACAGCTCGCTCCAACTGCCCGCCGGAGATGCCTGTTCCGCTCTCGTCGACGGCCAACGGAGACTGCTTCCCGGATGCTATCGCGGCTCTCCAACGATGGTCGGGCCGGTGATGGGCGTGGGCCCGCTGATCGTGGACACCGGGCGGTGCTCGCTATGCAGCACGCTGCGGTTGCTCACCACGGTTGAAATGGCGTGCTTAAAGATCAACTGCTCCTGGCTGTTGTTTTCGAGAAGCACGGAATACTTGTCGAAGGAGCGGATCTTTCCGGTGAGCTTGACGCCGCTGACCAGATAAACCGTGATGGGGGTCTTGTCCTTGCGGACCGTGTTCAGGAATGTGTCCTGAATATTTTGTGCCGGCTTGGTTTCCATGTGCCGATCTCCTGCTTTCCTCGGGGGTTTGGACGCAATTCAAAAAAAAGCGCGCACTCGTGCAAATCGGCGGGCGCGGACCCGGAAGCCCCGGCGCCGCCAATTCCCGCAATGGCTCAACAATATAGTGCTTGGCCAACCTTTTCAACCCCGATTTGCAGAATTTCTCTGTCGGGACCGCTCCGCAGCCCTGGCGCATGGGACGAAGCACGCTCGGCGGCTGGTAGCATGGGGTTGTGAAAACCGAGCCGAATCCGCCTCAGAGGCCCGCTCCAACGGTCCAGCCGGTGCCGATGCTGGACCTGAAACGCCAGTACCGCCCGCTCCATGACGAACTCCTGGCCGCGATGGGCCGTGTGCTTGAGACACAGCAGTTCATTCTCGGCGAGCCGGTTGCGGAATTCGAGCGGGAGGCGGCCCGGCAGTTGGGCGTGGCGCACGCCGTGGGCTGCTCGTCGGGCACGGACGCACTCTGGCTGGCGCTGGCCGCCGCGGGCATCGGACCGGGCGATGCGGTCATCACCACTCCCTTCAGCTTCTTCGCCTCGACCAGCGCCATTCTGCGCGCCGGGGCCAAGACGGTCCTGGCCGACATTGAACCCAGCACCTTCAACCTCGATCCCGTTGCAGTGAAAGTCGCCCTCGACGGTGAGCGCGGCGCGGAGGTCCGGGCCATTCTGCCCGTGCATCTCTACGGCCAGTGTGCTGATTGGACGGCCTTCTGGCATCTGGCGAAGACGTGTGGACTGAAGCTCATCGAAGACGCCGCGCAGGCCTGGGGCGCGGAGTGGCAGGGAGTGAAGGCAGGCGCGCTGGGCGATGCGGCGGCCTTCAGCTTTTATCCCACAAAGAACCTGAGCGCGGCGGGCGACGCAGGCATGATCGCGACCAACTCAGACGACGTGGCCGAGCGCGCGCGGATGCTGCGCCAGCACGGAATGCGCCGCCGCTACCACCACGACGAACTGGGCTGGAACACGCGCATGGACGGCTTCCAGGGCGCGATTCTCGCGATCAAGCTCAAGTACATCGACGGCTGGAATCACGCTCGCCGCGCCGCCGCGAGGCGCTATCATGCGCTCTTTCATGCGGCGGGGCTGGTCGAGGCCGGGCCTTATCCAACCCACGGCGTTGTCCTGCCCCACGAGGTTCCCGGCACGCATCACGTCTGGCACCAATACGTGATCCGCAGCGCCCGCCGCGACGAGTTGCGCGCCTTCCTCGCCGAGCGCCAGATCGGCTCGGAGATCTACTATCCCGTCCCGCTGCATTTGCAGACGGCGTTGAAGAGCCTTGGCTACGCCGAGGGCAGCTTCCCCGAGGCGGAACGCGCGGCGCGCGAGGTGCTGGCCCTGCCCATCTTCGCCGAACTGCGCGAAGACGAGCAGCAGACGGTGGTTGCGGCGATTGCCGAGTTCCTGAGCTGAACGAGACTCCTGCTTTCCCCCGTTCAGGATTTAGAGATTAACCGCATATCGGTAGCGCCGACCTCCAGGTCGGCCGTTGTGTGGGCCTCCTGGCCCGCACGCGGATTCTGGCGGCGTGGACGCCGCCAGCACAGCCGCTCTGGAGAGCGGCGCTACTCTCAACGAAGGCTCCTTTTCGACGAAAAACCGGATTTTTTTCGGTGATTTTCAGAGGCCGAATCTCACGATGCAGGATATTATTGGGTGGAAACTTTTCCACAGGCGTTGATCTCAAACTGGTTAAAAATAATCTGCAAGGTTTCAGGGAATATTTATACCCCTGGGGGGTATAGGGGGGGGGGTGGGGTACCCTTCTTTTTCCCGAAACGCCGGCCGGCTGGAACCCGGCTTAAGTTCAGAGTAGCAGGGTGCGGGAAATAATCTGCAAATGCTTGCAGGTTGAGGTTGGTGAATTCCCAGAGCCAAAAAGCGGGGTACTTCGACTTCGCTCAGCACAGGCTCTGGGACACTTGGCCACCCGCCCACTCATCGCGATAAAGCCGCGATGAATGGGGCACAGCTTCTCAGGGCTCATGGTGTCTCTTCGGGGCTGATGAGCGGGCCACCTGCCCAATGTGAGTCTTCCATCCCCGGTCCCCAACAGCGAGGGACCGGGGCCACCCGCCGATCAATGCCCCAGGGTCTTTTCGCTTGCCGTGAGAGAATGATCTCGACAGCCTTCCCTTCCCAATCCCGCGGCTGCCGGACAATCTTCCATGGCTTTATCTTCTGGTGTATTGAATCTGCTCTTCGGCCGCCCGCTGGCCACCAGCGAGGAGCGCGCCGAGCACATCGGCCCCGTCGCCGGCATTCCCGTCTTCGGCCTGGACGCCCTCAGTTCCGCCGCCTACGGCCCCGAGGCCGCGCTCACTCTGCTCATCCCTCTGGGCCTCGTCGGCGTACATTACATCGTTCCGGTGATCGCGGCCATCGTGGGACTGCTGATCATCGTCTACTTCAGCTACCGGCAGACCATCGAGGCGTATCCGCGCGGCGGCGGTTCTTACACCGTAGCCTCTCAGAATCTCGGCGAGGGTGCGGGCCTACTGGCTGCCGCGGCCCTCATGGTCGACTACACGCTCACCGCCGCCGTGGGCATATCGGCCGGCGTGGGCGCGCTGATCTCCGCCGCTCCTGGGTTGCAGCCTTACACCTTGCAACTCTGCCTGGCCGTGCTGGCGATTCTGACCGTCGTAAACATGCGCGGCGTCCACGACACCGGCGTGGTCTTCATGATTCCCACCTACGTCTTCACCGGAACGCTCCTGGTTGTGATCGGCGCCGGCGTCTGGCATGTGCTGCGCAGCGGAGGCCACCCGCATCCGGTCATGGCGATGCCGGCAATCCCCGCAGCCACCACCGCTGTCAGCCTGTGGCTGCTGCTCAAAGTCTTCTCTTCCGGCTGCACGGCAATGACCGGCGTTGAAGCGGTAAGCAACGGCGTGATGGCCTTTCGCGATCCCACGCGCAAAAACGCCAAGCTCACGCTGACCATCATCATCGTTTTGCTGGCGGTGCTGCTGGCCGGCATCGCATTCTTATGCCGCGCCTACTCGATCGCCGCCACCAACCCGAACGGACCCGGCTATGAGAGTGTGCTCTCGATGCTGACGCGCGCGGTGATGGGCCGCGGAGCCTTCTACTACGTCACCATCGGCTCGGTGCTGCTGGTGCTGGCGCTCTCGGCCAATACCGCCTTTGCCGATTTTCCCCGCCTCACCCGCGCCATCGCCCTCGACGATTACATGCCCCACGTCTTCCTGCTGCGCGGCCGCCGACTGCTCTACTCCTGGGGCATCTACGTTTTGGTCGCGCTTACGGCGCTGCTGCTGATTTTCTTTGGCGGCGTTACCGACCGCCTGATTCCGCTCTTCGCCATCGGCGCGTTCATGGCCTTCACCCTCTCGCAGGCGGGCATGGTGATGCACTGGAAGCGCAAGGGCAACGCCCGGCTGCATATCGTTGTCAATGGACTGGGCGCGCTGGCTACCGGCATCACCACCGTCGTGGTGCTAGTGGCCAAGTTCGCCGACGGCGCATGGATCACCGCGCTGCTGGTTGCGGTGATGATCCTGCTCATGCGCTCCGTTAAGCGCCATTATGTGGGCGTGGACCGCGAGACGGCCTGCGACCGGCCCATCGTTCCCGCGCAAATCAGCGAGCCGATCGTGGTGCTGCCCGTTGACCGCTGGAGCCGCATTACCGAGAAGGCGCTTTCCTTTGCTCTCGGCATGTCCTGCGATATTCGCTGTGTGCATGTGCAGACCGGCGACAAGCCGGACCCGATATGCCAGGCCTGGGAAAAAGACGTGGCCGCTCCGCTGCGCGAGGCCGGCAGGTGCGTCCCAAGGCTCGATATACTGCACTCGCCCTTCCGCTATATTCTGGGGCCGATCGTCGATTACATTCTGAAGGTGGAACAGGAGTCCAGCTTCCGCAAGGTCTGTGTACTGGTGCCGGAACTGGTGGTCTGCCATTGGTGGGAAAATCTGCTGCACAACCGGCGCGCGGATATGCTCAAGGTCTTCCTGCTTCTGCGCGGCAACCGGCGCATTGTCGTCATCAACATTCCCTGGTATCTCGAACGGAAGTGAGTGGCTCGCCCTGTTCCCTGGTGTCGCGACCACATGATTTGGTAATGAATCATGGGCAAGCGCGGGCGAGGACGCCCGCACGACAGCCGGTCTGGAGACCGGCGCTACCTTCCTTGTAATGCGGTCAGGGGTCTAGTCCCTAGTCCCTACTGCTGCTGTTGCTGCTGCATCTGCTGCAGGTCGATGAAGGGGATGACTGCAGCGGGCGGCTGCTGGGCGCGCTCGACCAATACGCTCCAGTCTTCGGGGATGGGCAGCTTGCGGTCGAGCGCGGGAGGCTCGGCGCTGGCCTCGACATGCACGGCGACATATAACTCGCTGTCGGTTTTGCCGCGAAAGATGCCGTGCGTAGGCGGCACGTCGGCGTAGTCGCGGCCCACGGCGGTGCGGATGTGGCGATGATGCGCGATCAGGTTGTTAGTCGGATCGAAGCCCACCCAGCCCAGTTGCGGAAGAAAGACATCGACCCATGCGTGGGTGGCGTCGGGGGTGGAGCGGTCGTGATCCTCGCTGGCGCGGTAGAGGTAGCCGGAGACGTAGCGGGCGGGAATTCTGACGTGGCGCAGCAGCGCGATCATGGTGTGGGCGAAGTCCTGGCAGACGCCCTTGCCGCTCACGATGGCCTCGTCGATGGGCGAGTCGACGCGCGTGGAGCGCGGCTGATAGTCAAAGTAATCGAAGAGCCTCTGATTCAGCTCCCGCACCAGCATCAGCGGATCGTCGCGCCGGGTGACGCCCATCTGTTGAGCCAGCAGGACGAGCGCAGGCGTTTCCACGGCAAAGGTTGAAGGCAGCAGCATCTCCCAATAGTCGCCAGCCTCGACCAGATGGTCGAGGTCGTCCCATGCGCCGGGCGCGAGGAAGCCGGGCACATCGGGCAGCACCTGCTGCTCGATGACCGACTCGGCGACGATGACGAGCTGATTGTGCTCGCCGGGAATATCGAAGTGCTGCACGGTGTTGCCCTGGTGATCTCGATAGCTGAAGACGCGGCAGCGCGGGCTGACCGAGAGCGTGAAGCTGAGGCAGTGCTGGTTCGAGTCCGAGCGCGGATTCATGCGCGTCTCCATGATGCTCTCGCTGATCGGATGCGAGTAGCGGAAGCGCGTGAGGTGGCGGATGGAATAGAAGTTCATGCTCGCTCCCGGTGTGGATTAGCTGGCCAGCGCGGATTGAATCGAATAGTGCACATAGTAGCGGTAGATGAGCTCGTGGATGCGCAGGCATTGCTCGCGGATGTTGTGCAGAAAAGCCGCGGCATCGCCGTTGAGTATCTCCTCGATGGTGGTGAATCCCAGCATGGCGTGCAGGCGGCCGATGCCCGCGATCAGCTCGCCGGGCGGGCGGCGGCCGCCGCCGCGCTGGATCGATTCGATCACGTCGCGGATGCCGTCCACGCAGTAACGGATGGCGTGCGGGAAGTCGGCGTTGAGCAGCAGGAACTCCAGCACACGGTCGGGAGAAACATCGGCCGTGTAGACCTGGCAATAGGCTTCGAACGAAGTGCAGCAGCGCAGCAGGCCGACCATCTCAAGGTACTGATAGCCGGCGTACTCGCGCTCCTGCGGGTGAAAGAGATCGGGCTGGTAGACCTCAAGCAGCGTAGCCGTGGAGTAGGCCCGCTCCAGGTAGCGGCCCAGGCGGATGAACTGCCAGCCCTGGCCGTGGATCATGGTGGAGTCGCTGACGCCCTTGAAGAGATGAATGCCGTCGGCGACCGAAGACAGCGCATCGTTGATGCTTGAGCTGAACTGCGCCTGCGCTTGCTGCGAGTGAATCTGGTGGAAGAGCCGGTTGAGCCGCTGCCACTGCTCGGTGGAGATCTCCTCGCGCACCTGGCGGGCGTTTTCGCGCGCCCCGTTTACGCAAAACGTGATCGCGGCGTGGTTGAGATTGTCGAAGACCAATTTCCTCGCCATTGACTCCAGATCGCCGTTCCAGTCGAGTCCCTCCGGCTTGCCGAGCGCCGCGACCAGCCGCGTCCAGCGCGTTTCGGCGCTGGCCCCGCCCGCGTCGAGCATCAAGCCCAGGGTCACGTCGAGCTGGCGCACGGTGTTCTCCGCGCGCTCCAGGTAGCGGCTCATCCAATAAAGACTGTCGGCAACCCGCGATAGCATGCAGTACCCTCAGAGTGAAAAAGTGAATCAGTGAAAAAGTGAATTAGTGAAGAAGTGAAGAAGTGAATCAGTGAAAAAGTGAATCAGGGAAAAACGCGTGATTCATGGTTCACTCCTTCACTCTTTCACTATTTCACTTTCTCACTCACTAAACTTACTCAAGAACCCACGTGTCTTTGCTGCCGCCGCCCTGCGAGGAGTTGACCACCAGCGAGCCTTTTTCAAGAGCCACGCGCGTCAGGCCTCCGGGCACGATGTTCACCTTGTCGCCGAAGAGAATGTAGGGCCTCAGGTCCACGTGGCGCGGCTGCAGCGAGTTGCCGATCAGGCACGGCGCGCGCGAAAAATCCAGCGTGGGCTGGGCGATGTAGTTGCGCGGGTTGGCCTCGATCTGGCGTGCGAATTGCTCGCGCTGCGCGGCCGTCGAATGCGGGCCGATCAACATGCCGTAGCCGCCGCTCTCGCCCACCGCCTTGACCACCAGCTTGTCCAGATTCGCCAGCACATGCTCGCGCTGGTCGGCCTCGCTGAGCAGGTAGGTCTCCACGTTGGGCAGAATCGGCTCCTCGTCCAGGTAGTAGCGAATCATCTTCGGCACGTAGGCGTAGACCGCCTTGTCGTCAGCCAGGCCGGTGCCAAAAGCATTCGTCACTGTCACGTTGCCGGCGCGATAGGCGTTGAAGAGCCCCGCGCAGCCCAGCGACGAATCGGCGCGAAAAACCAGCGGATCGCTGAAGTCGTCGTCCACGCGGCGATAGATTACATCCACGCGCTTCAATCCATCTGTCGTCCGCATGTAGACTATATTGTCGTGCGTCACCAGGTCGCGTCCCTCGACCAGATCGATGCCCATCTGGCGCGCCAGATAAGTGTGCTCGAAGTATGCGGAGTTGAAAACCCCCGGCGTCAGCAGCACGATATTCGGCTCCGGCCTTCCCTCCGGCGCTAGCGATCGCAGCGTAGCCAGCAGCAGTTGCGGATAGTGCTCGATGGGCCGCACGCCGTAGCTTGAAAACAGCTCTGGAAACGTCCTCTTCATCACGCGGCGGTTGGTGAGCATGTAACTCACGCCCGAGGGCACGCGCAGATTGTCTTCGAGCACCACGAACTCGCCGGTATTCAGCCGCAGCAGGTCGGAGCCGACCACCGCGATGTAGACGTTGCGCGGCACTTGCAGGCCGCGCATCTGCCGCCGGTAGTGCTTGCAGCTATAAACCAGCTCGCGCGGAATGACGCGGTCGCCGAGGATCTTCGCATCCGAGTAGACATCGCGCAGGAAAAGATTGAGCGCTGTGATGCGCTGCGTCAATCCGCGCTCGATGCGCTCCCACTCGGCGCCGGTAATCAGCCGCGGCAGCAGGTCGTAGGGAAAGATGCGCTCGGTGCCCTCGTCGCGGCCATAGACGGTAAAGGTAATGCCTTGGGTCAGGAACGAGAGATCCGCCGACTGCTTGCGCCGCTGCAACTCCTCCTCGGGCAGCCGCGCCAGAGTCTCGGCCAGCGCGCGGTACTGCGGGCGCACATCGCCGCCAGGCTCGCGCATCTCGTCAAATGCCCGATCAAGGGGATAGTCTCCGAAGAGTATCTCCATTTCCACCGATTGGCCTGCGTTCATCAGGGCTTCGAGCTTTCCTTGCCGGGGATTCAGGGCGCTTGCGATTGGCGAGCGGCCTGTACCGCCTATCCTACCTCATCCCCGTTCTTTAGCTTTAGCAGACTGGACATAAGGGACTTGTGAGGATACGCGAGAAGCTGGCCGGATGGTGAGCAAATTCACTGGCGGTCAGGATGCTGGATCGGCAAGCCTGGAATCGTCGCGGGCTTTGAAGGGGGGCCACGCAAATGCCCCCGGCGGGTTGGCCGGGGGCGCTTGTGGTTCGAGGGAGGATTTCGCCCTCAGTTGCTGAAGAGCAGGATGCCGGCGGGCTTTTCGTCTGTCACGGTTTCGTCATTCGTGATCGGCCGGTAGAAAAGCTGATTCGCGTCGAGATAGACCTCGAGGAAGGCCGGCCGGTCGGTGATCTTGCCGGCGATCAGGGCTTCGCTCAAGGGGTCCTCGACATAGCGTTGCAAGGCCCTCCGCAGCGGGCGCGCGCCGTAGCTGCGGTCCACCAGGGTCTTGTCGAGAATCCACTTCTTGGCCTCCTCGGTGACCGAGATGGTGATGGACTTCTGCGCCAGATTGGCGTTCAACTGCTGCACCAGCAGCTCGACGATCTGGATCAGGTCCGCGTCCGACAGCGACTGGAAGAGAATCACTTCATCGAGGCGGTTGAGGAACTCGGGGTTGAAGGTCTTCTTGACCTCTTGCCGGACCAGTTCTTCGACCTTCTCGCTGACCAGATCTTCGCGGTCGCTGGCAAAACCAAGCCCCTGCTTCTTTTGCAGATGCCGCGCGCCGATGTTCGAGGTCATGATGAGGATGACGTTCTTGAAATCGACGGTGTTGCCCAGGCCGTCGGTCAACTGGCCGTCCTCAAAGACCTGCAACAGGATGTTGAAGACATCCGGGTGCGCCTTCTCGATTTCGTCGAGCAGCACAACCGAATAAGGTGACCGCTTGACGCGCTCGGTCAGTTGGCCGCCCTCCTCATAACCAACATATCCGGGCGGCGAGCCGATCAGCTTGCTGACTGAGTGCTTCTCCATGAACTCCGACATATCGAAGCGGATGAGCGCTTTATCGGAGCCGAAGAGGAAGTTGGCCAGTGTGCGGGCCATCTCCGTTTTGCCGACGCCTGTCGGCCCGAGGAAGAGGAAGCTGCCAATCGGCCGCGCGGGCGACTTCAACCCGGCGCGCGACCGGCGAATGGCGCGCGCCAGAGCGCTGATCGCCTTCTCCTGCGAGATGACGCGCTTGTGCAGCTCTTCTTCCACGCGCAGCAGCTTCTGCGTCTCTTCTTCCTTGATGCTGGTCACGGGCACGCCCGTCCAGCGGCTCACCACATCCTCGATGTCTTCGCGACCCACAATTCCAGCCGCCGAATCGTCGAGGTGGTACTTGTCGCGCAGTGCGCGCAGGTTCTCGCGCTCCTTGCGCTCTTCGTCCGAATAGAAGCGCGCCTTCTCGAACTCGTGATTGGCGATGGCCGAGTCCATGCGATGCACGATGAACTTGATGCGCTTCTGGACCTCGGTGATTTCTTCCGGCAGCGAGGTCTGGCGCAGCTTGACGCGCGCGCCGGCTTCGTCGATCAAATCGATGGCCTTGTCGGGGAGGAAACGGTCCGGGATGTAGCGGTTGGAGTGCGAAACCGCGAACTCGACCGCGGCGTCCGTATAGCTGACCGCGTGGAATTTCTCGTAGCGATCCTTGATGCCGTGGATAATCTTGATGGCGTCGGCCTCGTTGGGCGGCGGCACCTTGACGGCCTGGAAGCGGCGTTCCAGCGAGCGGTCCTTCTCGATCGACTTGCGAAACTCAGCCGGAGTGGTTGCGCCGATGCACTGGATCTCTCCGCGCGAGAGCGCCGGCTTGAGGATATTGGCCGCGTCGAGCGACCCCTCGGCCGAGCCCGCGCCGACCAGCGTGTGCAACTCGTCGATGAAGATGATCGAGTTCTGATTTTCCATCAGCTCTTTCATGATGGTCTTTAGCCGCTCTTCGAACTGGCCGCGGTATTTCGTTCCGGCGACGATGAGCGATAAATCGAGGCCTAAGACGCGCTTCTCCGAGAGGAAGCTGGGCACCTCGCCGTCCGCAATGCGCTGGGCGAGACCCTCGACGATGGCCGTCTTGCCGACGCCCGGCTCGCCGATGAGCACGGGATTGTTTTTGGTGCGGCGGCAGAGAATCTGAATGACGCGCTCGAGTTCGCCGTCGCGGCCGACCAATGGATCGAGTTGGCCGTCCATGGCCGCCTGGGTGAGATCGCGGCTGAACTCGGCCAACAGGCTCGACTCGCGCTGACGCGGCGGAGCGGGCGCTTTCTCCTGCGCGGTGCGGCCCAGATCCTCGCGAATCTGCGCCAGCTTCAGGCCGCGCTCCTGCAAGATCTCCGAGGCAAAGCACTTTTCTTCGCGCAGCAGGCCGAGCAGCAAGTGCTCAGTCCCGATGTGCTTGTGGCCCAGCCGCTCGGCCTCCTCCGCCGCGTAGGCCAGCACCCGCTTGCACTCGTTCGAGAGCGGCAGGTCCACCGAGGTCGAGACTTTTTCGCGGATGGTGGTGTGTGCCTCAATCTGCTTGCGTATCGACTCCACCGAAGCGTGCGAGCGCAGGAAGCGGTTGGTCAACGCCTTGTCTTCGCGCAAAAGGCCCAGCAACAGGTGCTCGGTCTCGATGTAAGGCGAGCCAAACTGGCTAGCCTCATACCGCGCGAAGAAGATCACGCGCCGTGCCTTCTCCGTATAGCGTTCGAACATGTTGGCCTCCCCCGAAAAATCTGGAAAAATCTGTGAAACCCTGTGCAAAACCGGCCAAACTCGATGCTTACCGAATTAGACTCAACAACCGCGCGGAACGGCGCATTTTTCGATCAGGCTTTTCCGGCCGGCAGTTCCGTTTGAGGAGTATACCCTAGCGCGCCCATCCCGCCACTTTCCAGCCGGCCACATTCGAGTCTCAAGGTTCGCTTGCAGCGCGCCGCCAGGTCAAGGTTGTGCGTCACAAGGATCGAAGTAAGCCCGTGGCTCGTGTGCAGCCTTTCGATCAGGTCAAAGACGCGCCCTGCTGTCGTCTCGTCGAGATCCCCTGTAGGTTCATCGGCAAGCAGCAGCCGAGGATGATTGACCAGCGCACGGGCCAGCGCCACGCGCTGCTGCTCACCGCCCGATAGCTCGCCCGGCCTGTGGTCGGCGCGATCCTCCAGGCCAACTTCCCTCAGCCAGTTTGCCGCCGCCGCCAGCGCCTCGCGCCGGGCCAAATTGTTGGCCAGCAGCGGCATGGCCACGTTCTCCAGCGCAGTAAACTCCGGCAGCAGGTAATGAAACTGCCAGACGTAGCCGATCTCGCGATTGCGAAAGGCCGCCGCCTCGCGCTGCGAGAGCTGGGCCACGTTGGTCGAGGCGCAGAAGACTGTTCCCGCGGTGGGAGCATCGAGCGCGCCCAGAATGTGCAGCAGCGTGCTCTTGCCCGCGCCGGACTGGCCCACGATGGCCACCATCTCGCCCGCCTGAACCTCAAGGTTCAGGCCGCGAAAGAGGGTAAGTGGTCCGCGCGCGGTGGAGTAGGTCTTTTCGAGGTTTTGAACCTGGATGAGGGGGGCGTGGCTGGAAGGCGAACCACTCGGCGCGCGCATCTCTTCAATCCGTGACTCCGTAGCCCGCGCGGCGCGGGTCTCCTGGTCGACAGCCGCTGGAGACAGTTGGGTCATCCGATTGTCTCTATTTTACTGTGCCAGGGGTTGATTCCGCGCCGGCGAAATTCCTTTGGTAACGGCAGGGGCGGGAAGCGCAACCGGGTTGATCCGGGCAATGCGCCCGCTGGGGCCAACGACAAAGGGCAGCGAAAGAGCATTCCAGTTGCCGTCGTCGAGCGGCTGCCATGTCTTGCCGTCGTCGACGGCCGGATTCTGGAACAACTTCTTCCGCGCCATCGCCACTCATTACGACAAAACGGTTCGCAGTTTTTTAGTCGCCTCCGCTTCGCTGCCGCGCTCATCTGGCAGATTCGATGACAGGCCGTTGGGGATTCCTGTCGAAAAGAGGTTCCGGTTAAGGTTCTCTTCTGATTTCTCTCAAGCTAACAATACAAATCAGAGGTTGCGGGCGACAGCCGCCCCGCTCCCGGTTATTCTGTGGGCATGAGGCATTGCATCCAGCGGACTCTTGGTTGGGTTGTCGCGCTGTGGTTCGCCGGCGGAATCGGAGCGTCCGCCCAGGCGATTCATGGCCGCGAAGGCATCGTGCTGCCGCCGCCGCCCGCCGCCGAGGCCATTCCGGTGGTGGACGACTACTCCGGGATTAAGATCGCCGACAGCTACCGCTGGCTGGAGAACGGCAAAAGCACCCAAACCCGCGCCTTCCTCGATGCCCAGATCGCTTATACGGCGCGCTACCTGAAGCAGGCGCGCATCCGGCCTCAGTTGCTGGACGACCTGGACGAACTGGAACATGTCTCCAGTTGGTCCTTGCCTATCCAGCGCAACGGCAATTGCTACTTCGAGAAACGCTTGGCCGGCGAGGATCAATCCTCGATCTACATTCGCCGCGCCTCGGCAGAGCAAGGGGTGAAGAGCAAAGTTTCCACTGCCAAGGACGAGAGGCTGGTTGACCCCGCGGCCCAGAGCCGAGACCCCAACACCTCGGTGGATCTGCTGGATGTCTCCCGCGACGGAACGCTGCTGGCCTACGAGGCGCGCCAGGGCGGCGCGGACGAGACCTCCGTCCGCCTGTTGAATGTGAAGACCGGCAAGACGCTCGAGGACGAGCTGCCCACCGCCCGCTATGCCAGCGTGAACTTTGCGCCGGATGGTCACAGCCTCTACTACGCGCGTATCGACAAGGCGGGAACGCTGCTCTTCAAGCACGTGCTGGGCACAAGGCCTTCCAAAGACGCGCTGATCTTCGG
>JBEKPI010000035.1:0-23250 GCA_049520855.1 Occallatibacter sp. | reverse complement strand
GCAGGTCGTCGACTTTGCCGTGCTCGATGAAGCGGTCGGGCCAGCCGATGCGGACGACGGGGACCGGGCTGCCCAGTTCCTGAAGGGCTTCAAGGACGGCGGAGCCGAAGCCGCCCATCTTGACATGGTCCTCGAAGGTTACGAAGGCGGCGACGCGGCTGGCGTAGGCGGAGAGCATCTCGCGGTCGATTGGCTTGACGAAGCGGGGATTGATGACCGCGGCGGTGTAGCCATCGCGCTCCAGGCGGGCCGCGAGTTCCCGCGCGAGGGTGGTCATGGGGCCGAGGCCGAGGATGGCTACGTCGGAGCCGTCCTTGAGCAGTTCCGCCTTGCCGATGGGGACCAGTTGCGGCTCTGGTTTGCGCACTGCGCCGGGACCGACGCCGCGCGGGTAGCGAATCGCGCTGGGGCCGGGAAGCTTGAGCGCCGTGGCCATCATGTCGGCCAATTCGTCTTCGTCTTTGGGAGCCATGAGGACCATCTCGGGGATGCCGCGCAGGTAGGCGATGTCGAAGAGGCCGTGATGGGTGGGGCCGTCGTCGCCGGAGAGGCCGGCACGGTCCATGCAGAAGAGCACGGGCAGCTTTTGCAAGGCGACATCGTGGACGACGCAGTCGAAGGCGCGCTGCAAGAAGGTGGAGTAGATGGCGCAGACGGGGCGGAAACCGCGCGTGGCCATGCCGGCGGCAAAGACGACCGCATGTTCCTCGGCGATGCCAACGTCGAAATACCGCTTCGGATGATGCGGCCGGAAGAGGTCGAGGCCGGTGCCGCTGGGCATCGCGGCGGTGATGGCCACGATGCGGTCATTTCGATTGGCGAGCTGAACGAGCGTAGTGGCGAAGACCTCGGCGTAGGTAAGCTGGCCGGCGGGCTTGGTGTCTCCGGTTTCGGGATCGTAGGGACCGAGGCCATGGAACTTTTTCTGGCCGTCGAGCGCGGGCTGATAGCCGCGTCCCTTTTGCGTGAGGACGTGCAGCAGGACGGGACGGTTTTCGGACTTGAGAAACTTGAAGGTCTCGACCAGCATCGGCAGATTGTGGCCGTCGATGGGGCCAAAGTATTGCAGGCCGAATTCCTCGAAGAGAACAGAGGGCCACAACATGCTCTTGGCGGCCTCTTCGGCCCGGCGCGCCACCTCGACGGCGGTCTTGCCGCCGATCTTCTCGATGATGCGGCGGGCGGAGTCGTGGAGGCGGTTGTAGTGCTCGTTGGTGACGATTCTGTGCAAATAGCGCGCGATGGCGCCCACATTGCGGTCGATGGACCACTCGTTGTCGTTGAGCACGACAATCAGCCGCTTGGTCTGCTCGGAGATGTTGTTGAGAGCTTCGAAGGTGACGCCGTTGGTGAAGGCGGCGTCGCCGGCCACGGCGATGACGTGTTCGCTGCCGCCGGAGAGATCGCGGGCCACGGCCATGCCGAGGGCAGCCGACAGCGCCGTGCCGGCATGGCCCGCGCCGTAGCAGTCGTGCTCGCTCTCGGTGCGCAGCATGAAGCCATTGAGGCCGCCGGGCTGGCGGATGGTCTCCATGCGGTCGAGGCGGCCGGTAAGGATTTTATGGATGTAGGCCTGGTGGCTGACGTCGAAGAGCAGCTTGTCTTCGGGCGTATTGAAGACGGTGTGCAGGGCCAGGGTGAGTTCGACGACGCCGAGATTGGGGCCAAGGTGGCCGCCGGTCTTGGAGAGGGTCTGAATGAGGAACGCGCGAATCTCCTCCGCCAGCTCGGTCATCTGCGCGAAGTTCAGCCGCTTGAGATCGGCGGGCGAGTGGATTGACTCCAGCAGTGTTCCCATGGTTTTCCTTCTCCCGAAAAAGGTCCGGGCAGTGGAGCAAAGAGCCTCCGGATACCGGGGACCTCTCAACCAGCTTCGCCAACCGATAGTATACCAACGCGGCAGATTGGCGGGAGGGAGGGTGAGACGGGTTGAAGGGCGGCAGGGTCCAGCGCCGCAAGAAGAGATGCTTTGGGTAACCTAGAAGCAAGCGCAGGCGATTTGAAGAGAAAAAGCAAGCCGCCCCGTTGGGGGCGGCTTGCTTTTTGAAGCGGAGAAGTTTTCAGTGTTTCGGTTAGCGGCAGAGACGCCTGCGCGCCGCGCCGGCAAGAGCCAGAAGACCGGTGCCGAACAACAGAAGGCTGCCAGGCTCGGGCGTCGCCGCAACGCTGACGGAGTCGAGTTCAAAGTAGCCTTCCCAATTTTCCGAGGTAAAGTCCAGGGTTGTGGAGGTACTGGCTCCGTCGATGTCGAAGCTGTAAAGGGTGTATCCATCGGCCGCGGCGTTGCTCTCGGAGAAGAGGGTTGTACCGCCGAAGGTTGCGGTGAAGTCGTTGATGTATCCAATGTCCGGCGTGGTGTCGTTCAACAGGGCAAACTGGACGGTGTATTGCTGGCCGACGGTTGTCGCGAAGGTTTGCGACAGGTCTTCGTCCGTGGAGGAGCCCAGAGCGGCCTCGTTGGCAAGACCGTTGTAGGGTGTGGACCCGATCGCCAGTGGGTCTCCCTGGTCCACAAAGTTGAAGGCATCCGCAGTGGCCGTACCGGACCAGCCGGTAAAGTCGCCGGTTCCAAAAGCGCAGTTTTGAATCAGGTTGGCGGCAAAGCCGTTGCATGGATCGGCTTTGGCCGATTGAGCGCCAAGGAGACCCACGAAAAGAAGTGCGACGATGCTTAAGGATTTGCGCATTCGATGTTTTCCTTGTATGGAGCAGGTGCTGGGTTATGGCCAGGCGTTGACAATGTTGGCGGCGTTGGCGGTGCCAATGCCGGAAGCGAAATCCCAACCCGCGCCTGCGCTGTAAGCCGGCTGCGCAACGGCGTTCGAGGTGGAGAGAATCCCGTACGTGCCCGCGGGTCTGTAGCAGTTGGTGAGGACACTGCTCTTGGCTTTGCAGGCGGCGACGTTATCGCCCTGGGTGACGTCATTGAAGTAACAACTCCCGCCGATGGCGTTTCCGAGCGAGGAGTTGCAGGCGGCATTGCCGGATGCGCCGTACTCGGTAGCGGCGAGGCTATAGAGGACGGTGTTGGAGTTGCCCCAGCTTTGACCGGTCTTCTGGTTCACCAGGGCCTGGATACCTGCCCAGATGGGGCTGGAGACCGAGGTGCCGCCGAAGCCAGCCCAGGTGGAGGGGTCGGTGGTGCAGGGAGTGAAGCCGGAGCCGCCCGTGGGATCGGAGATGCAGACCGCATAGTAGCTGCCCCAGAGGCCGTTGGCCGCAAACAGGGAGACATCGGGGATATCGCGAACACCGTCGGCCGGGTTGCCGAAGACGCTTTGCCAGGAGGGCTTGGCATAGCCGGCGCAGGTTCCGCCGACGATTCCACTTGAAGCGGGGGTGCCCGTAGCGCAAGCGCTGGGTCCGCCACTGCCGCCGACCGCGTTCAGCAGCCCATATTCATTGGCAATCGCGCTGCCATCGTAGTTGCAGAGGCTGCTTGTTCCGGTGGTCGGCAAGCCGATATACGTGGCGACCGCGCTGCCGGCGCAGGAATCGTTCCAGGGAATCTCAGGAATGTAAGAGACCGCGGATTGGAAGTTGGCCCCGTTGGTCGCATTGAAGTAGGTGCCGGGGGTGCCTAGAGCGGTGTACCCCCAGTCGGTGCCGCCGACCGAGATGTTGTAGGGAGTCGTGGTAAACCCGCTGACGCCGATACCGTGGGTCGACACGTTGCCGTTATCGTAGCTGGCCGCATCTTCGTCGCCGGAGGAGACGAAAACGGAGACGCCCTCGGCGACGGCGGATTGGTAGAGGTTGTTGATGTAAAGGTTCTCGGCGGCTCCAAGGTCGGTCTCGGCGTCGCCGTAGCTGATGCTGACCACGGTGGGAGGATTGGCGGCCTGAAGGAGGTTGGCCAGGGCGAGGAAACCGCCGAACTGGGCGGTATCGGCGCAGGCCGCGTTCACGATGGCCGCGTTGGGAGCGGCTGCCGAGGCCCACTCGATGTCGATCGCTGCTTCAACATCGTCGCCGGCGCTCTCTCCCGCGCCGCCGATTTCGCCCACTCCGGGGTTCCCGCAGGTGTTTGTGCCTGCCGGGTTGGATTGCGTCAGGGTGGCGTAGGGATAGGCGCGGCTGAGACCGAGAACCTTGCGGAAGGTGGTCCAGTCGCCCACGCTGTACTGGTTGGTGTCTTCAATCAGGACGATGGTCTGCCCCTTGCCGGTGATGCCCGCATGGAAGAGGGGATTGAAGTTGTAGATGGTAGCCAGATCGGCGGCGCCGAGATAGTTGGAGCCGCCTCCGGCATTGCCATTGCGCTTCACGCCGGGAAGGCTGTCCGCGATGCGGCGATGATTCATGGCGTGGGGCATGAAGTCGTGCAGCTTGGCAACCCCTGCCACCACCGGCGCCAGGGCGGCCGGGATGCTGGGATCGTTGTAGTTGGCGAAATGCTCTTTACCGTTGACGGCCAAGTGGTGGAGGGGAGCGTCGAAGGCCTTGCTCACCTGCCCTGCCTCGCCGGAAAACTCGATGACCATGCGGTCCGGGGAGATGGCGTGAACAGCCAAGCCCTGCGCGGTAAGCCAATCTTCGATCTTGTTGATGTCGGCTAGGGCGGGACCGAACTGGGCGCCGATCTCGGCGTTGGTTAGCCACTTGTGATAGCTGGCCGACCTGGAATTATGCAGATCCACGATGTATTGAGCGAAGGCGGCCTCGTTGGCGGGCGAACGGTGAAGAACCAGTTGCAGGGACTCGATCGGCGTGGACGCGGCCACAAGACCGCGATCGTTGGCCGCAATCGCCTCCGGGCGCGTGTTGCCGGCCAGGGTCACTCGATTCTCATTATTGATGGCCCCGGTAATGAGGGGGTTGTGGTTCTGGGCGGACGCAATCGTCGCCAAACCAAGAGCAAAGGTCAGCGAGGCCAGCGCACAGGTCAATCTTGAGCAGGAACAGGTCACAGGGGATCCCTCCTGGGGATAGATACTTTTTGGCCATCCAGCAATTGGACTACCGAACTCCAATTTCCCTAGATCAATCATATACGAGGATTTTAGAGCAAAATTGCGCACTTTTTTGCGCAGTTGGAGAGGGATAAATGGAGAGCAAATACCACCTGGGGCGAGCGGGATTTATCTCTCCAGGGGACAACTCCGGATTTCCGCCGAACGGCGAGATTCCCGCAAGACGCGCTCAATCCTGCGCTTGCCCCGAATCCCTCGTTGTAGGATTGGCTTGTTGGACCATTGAACGGTACGGGAGGATGGAGAACGTGTCTCAAAAGTGGAGAGGGATTCTTTGTTGGACGTTGGCGGCTGCGGTGCTGGGCTTGGCTTCGCAAGGCGCATTAGGGCAATTGGGGTTCCCGGATGCTACGGCGCAGGCAGCGCCGAATCCTCCGAATCCTCTGACCGACCCGACGATGAAGCCGGGAAAGATCGTGCTCTACGATCTGGAGGCGCGCTTTGCCAAGGACGTGCTGGCGCGGGGCGGAGCTGCATTTGCGGATTGGTTTGCCGCGGACGGGGTTGCTCTGGGCAACGGGGCGGCTCCGCTGGTGGGGCGCGTGGCGATTGTCAAATCCGCCAACTGGGATCCGAAGGTCTATCAACTGACCTGGACGCCGACCGAGGCGGAGATGGGGCCCTCGGGCGACGTGGGGTGGACCTGGGGACACTTCGAGGGGCACAGCAAGGATGCGAACGGGAATCCGGTGACGACGACGGGGCGCTATATGACAATCTGGCGCAAGGGCGCAGACGGCCAATGGAAGGTGGTTCTGGATGCGGGAGCCAATGAGCCGGTGTCGGCCGGGGATTGCTGCAAGATGCCGCCGGGGGAACACTAGAGTGCGAGGGAACAAGGAGTAGGGAGTAGGGCCGTTGAGGTTCGTGGTTTCCCGCCCATGTCGCAAAGGGCGCGAAGGGTAGGACATCCGGCTTTTTGTATAGGTCACGGAAATGTACCAAGAGAGTCAAGAGGGCCGGCGGCGGGCGCTCGCGCTTCGTGGTGCTAGGGGTTCGTGGATTCGCAGATCCGAAGATCCCGATCTGGGGCATCCGGTATCGGCTGGATTCCGCCTTTGCGACAGTTTACTTTGCGGCGGTGGTGAGGCCCATGGCCGCTTCCGTTTCGTTGGGGGCAATTGAGAGCTTCATTCCCAATGCGCCAAGAACTGAGGAGAGAGTCTCAAAGGTGGGATTTCCCTGCTCGGAGAAGGCACGATAGAGGGTTTCTCTCTGGACGCCGGCTTGCTTGGCTACGTGGGCCATGGGACGAGCCTGGGCTACGTTCTTGAGAGCCTTGAGAAAGGCTTCCGGGGAGTCTTCCAGAGCGGCGTTCAGGTAGGCCGAGGCCTCGGTTGGGTCCAGCAGGGCCGTCAGGAGAGATTGGCGGTAGGAACTCGTCTTAATTGTCATGTTCCCTCCAAAACTTCTTTGCGTGGCGGATATCCGCGCTCTGGCCTTGCTTCGACCCGCCGAGGAGCAGATGGATTTGACGTCCTATCTGCCCGAAATACACCCGATAACCGGGCCCAAAATCCAGTCTCAGCTCCGAGACGCCCTCGCCAACCGGCTCCACATCGCCGAAAAGTCCCTCCTCAAGGCGATCAATACGGACGCGGACACGGGCTCTGGTTGGAACGTCGAGAGCATTCAGCCATTCGGTGAACGCTTCTCGCCCGGCTTCGTCCTGACAAACAAGAATCTCTCGTGGCGTGGCTTCCAAATGAGTTCACAGGCCGCCTCTCACGTGTGACATTTAAGTCACACATAAGCGTAGCACCGTCCTCCGGTATTTTCAAGTGATGGTCAAGGATGCACCGGGATAGGGTGGAAGCGCAATAGCTGGAGTAAGTTTCGCGCCGGCCCTACGGGACGGCGGGGTGGATGGGGGGACGCTGACCCAGGGTTTCACTCTCCACCCCATCGACATGGACCCGTCGATGGGACCCCGGCCTGGGCTATTTTCGCGTTCTCCCTGCCGGGAGAAGCTAAAGACACGGCGGGCGGGGTGGGGTTCGTGGTTTCCCCGGTTCCAAAAGCGGGACCTGGCCACCCAGATTTAATTCGGAATTTGCTGCTGGGAACTTGGGCCACCCGCCGGGGTCTCGAAGGCGAGATCTGGGGCAGCAAGCGTTGGGGAGTCGGTTTTGGTGAGCAGTGCCTCTACGGACTTTGCCGCCTCTACTAGTAGGGCTCGCGCTTCCGCCATGACATCTATCATCTCGTCCATCACCTCGGCCGTGTCCCGCTTTGCGCGATTCAGGACAGATGTCAACCTTGGTAGCGATTTGACAGTAGCCTTGAAGGTGGCGATCGATCCGCGGACTTCCCCGAGAGTATCCGCAAGTTGGGTTAGCCCCTTTTTCGTAGCTTGAGCGGCGGATCGATCAGCTTGGCCCAACTCTACTGAGATGAGCCCGACCCGAACTGCCGTATCTGTTCCTTTGCGGAGTGCCTCCTTGAAGAGCGGAAGCTCGAATCGGGTGCGTGAGACATAACGATTCATATCGTCGGCAGCGCGATCTATCAATAACTTTGCAAGCTGCCGATCCATATTCCCGTCTGCGGCTTCGCTCGCTCTGGCCATCTCTGCCCCTCGTTCTACCATCTTTGCCCCGAGGGTGGTCGAGTCGGCGGTCATTCTTTCGAGGGTTTGGGTAAGGTCAGCAAAGTATCCTTCCGTGAGTTCTAGCAGATCAATCAATCCTGCGTCGTCGTCCTCCCTGGAGATTGCGCTGGTTACGGGGACAATTGCCGTCTGGGGTCGCGGGTTGCGGGTGCCCCCCGATTCTTGTAGCAACCTTGACAGATGAATTCGAATGTAGCCCTCGAACTCCTCAAGCGAGACAAAGTGCCAATACAATGCGCCTTCATCTCCAAGGGATCTTTTGAACTTCTGAACAAGCTCCAGTTGGCTCACGTCGATCGAGTTTGGCGCTAAAGGTGCGTTCTTGAAATAGAACATCACCTTGACGCTTTCAGGGGATGAGCGATATCGGGCCAACGCGCGCAGAAATTCTTCCTCGGTACCTGAGTGTGCCCTCCCAGTGGGTGTCCCGAACCGCGCCCACATAACGCCCACAAATATGTCGTAGTCGTCCGGAAGCTCTTGATTCAAAACATCCTGGGCATCCTCTCCCATCCCCGGATAGCCGTGTGTCGCCCATCGGACAAGATCAAGCCGCACGCCAAGCTTGCGGCTCCAAGTGGAGTTGAGCTCCTTGACGACCTCTTCCAGCCGAGTATTTTCCTGATCGAGGTCTGAAGGCGAAGATACGAACACTGTAATAACCTGCTCACTTCTCATCTTCTTGCTCCATTGCACGTAAGCCGCGTTCATCGGGCGGGTGGTGGCTGCGCGCTTTGCCGCGACTCGGTCACCTTGATTGTATGCCTAATACTGCGGATGATTCGCGTGGGGCACTTTCAGTGGAAGAGGCTGCGAATATGAGTCTGGCCCGCCGAGGGAGTGCCGCTTGCTTCAGGGGAATTGATCACTTTTTCCTCATGTTGGCCGGATTTCAACCGCTAATCCGAGACGCTGCGGATTGCGCTCGGCGGCTAGAATCGAGGGTAGCCATGAGTGAATTTACGCATTTGCATTTGCATACGGAGTACTCGCTGCTGGATGGGGCTTGCGACTTGACCAAGCTGGTTAACCGGGTGGCGGCGCTGGGGCAGACCTCTGTCGCGATGACCGACCACGGGAATATCTATGGGGCCGTACACTTCTTCGACGCGGCGAAGAAGGCGGGGGTCAAGCCGATCCTGGGGTGCGAGCTCTATATCTCGAAGAACGAGGACCATCGGATCGAGAGGGCGGCGGGCGATGGCGACGAGAACAATCACCTGCTGGTGCTGGCGCAGGACGAGGAGGGATACCGCAACCTGGTGCGGATTACCTCGGAGGCTTCGCTGCATGGGTTTTATCGGAAGCCGCGGGTGAGCAAGCGGTATCTTGCCGAAAATTCAAAAGGCCTGATTGGGTTTTCGGGGTGCCTTTCGGGGGAGCTGTGCGAGGAGTTGATGGCCGGGCGATATGAGAAGGCGCGCGGCGTGGCGCAGCAGTACGAGGATATTTTTGGCAAAGGCAACTTCTATTTAGAGATTCAGGATCAGGGGCTGGAGCAGGAGCGGCAGATTCATGAGGCGCTGTTCCGTCTGGAGCGGGAGTTAAATATCCCAATGGTGGCGACGAACGACTCGCATTATCTGTGCGGGGAGGATTCGCACGCGCACGACGTGATGCTGTGTGTGCAGACGGGCGCGAAGATTCACGACAAGGAGCGGTTCCGGTTCGATTCGGACCAGTTTTTTGTGAAGAGCGCGGAGGAGATGGGACGGGTTTTCGCGGATTCGCCGGCGGTGTTGCAGCGGACGATGGAGATTGCCGAGCGGTGCAATCTGAAGCTGCATCCGGTGGAGAATCCGTTTCCGGAGTTTGCGGTGCCGGAGGGACAGACGATCGACAGCTACTTCGAGGAGGTTTGCCGGACGGGGCTGAGGAAGCGGCTGGATACGGCGGTGCGGCAGTTGGAGCTGCGCGGCGCGCGGCGGGCAAGCACGGCGGAGTATGAGGCGCGGCTGGAGTATGAGATTGGCATCATCAAGCAGATGAAGTACTCGGGGTACTTCCTGATTGTGTGGGATTTCATCAAGTATGCGCGGGACCATGGCATACCCGTAGGCCCGGGACGCGGGTCGGCAACCGGTTCGCTGGTGGCGTATGCGATGGAGATTACCAACATCGATCCGATGCAGTGCGTGCTGCTGTTTGAGCGGTTCTTGAATCCGGAGCGGGTGACGATGCCGGATATCGACGTGGACTTTTGCCAGAACCGGCGGGGCGAGGTGATCGACTATGTGACGCGCAAGTATGGGCGCGAGCAGGTGGCGCAGATTATCACGTTCAATACGATGGCGGCCAAGGCGTCGATCAAGGATTGCGGGCGGGCGATGGATATGCCATACGGCGACGTGGACCGGATCGCGAAGCTGATTCCGTCGACGGTGGGCATGACGATCGACGCGGCGCTGGAGGGCGTGGACGAGCTGCGCAAGGTGTACGAGACGGATGCGCAGATTCGCGAGTTGATCGATACGGCGAAGAAGCTGGAGGGGCTGGTGCGCGGGTCGGGGGTTCATGCGTCGGCGGTGGTGATTGCGCCGCGTCCGCTGACCGAACTGGTGCCGCTGAACAAGACGAAGAACGACGAAATTGTGACGGCCTACGATATGAAGGCCGTGGAGAAGATGGGCCTGCTGAAGATGGACTTCCTGGGCCTGGCGACGCTGACGGTGATCGACGATTGCCTGAAGCTGATCGAACGGAGCCGTGGGGAGAAGGTGGACATCGAGGCGATTCCGCAGGACGACGAGGAGACCTTCAAGAAGGTCTTTCACTCGGCGCTGACATCGGGGATCTTTCAGTTTGAATCGCCCGGGATGCGGGATGTTTTGCGGCGGTACAAGCCGGATTCGGTGGAGGAGCTGACGGCGCTGAATGCGCTCTACCGGCCGGGTCCGATGGACATGATCGACGACTTCATCGAGCGCAAGTGGGGACGGCGCAAGGTGGAGTACATGCTGCCGGAGCTTGAGGCGATTTTGAAGGACACGCTGGGGGTGATCGTCTATCAGGAACAGGTGATGCGGATCGCGAACGTGCTGGCGAGCTATTCGCTGGGCGAGGCGGACCTGCTGCGCCGGGCGATGGGGAAGAAGAACGCCGCGGCGATGGCCCAGCAGCGGGACCGGTTCATGGAAGGCGCCGAAGCGCTGGGGCTGAAGAAGGCGCCTGTGGGCGAGATCTTCGAGCAAATGGATAAGTTCTCGGGGTACGGGTTCAATAAGTCGCACTCGGCGGCATACGCGCTGGTGGCTTACCAGACGGCCTATTTGAAAACGCATTACCCGATGGAGTTCATGGCGGCGCTGCTGACTTCAGAGACCTCCAAACCTGAGAATGTCGTCAAGTATATCGCCGAGTGCAAGGAGATGGGGATACGGGTGGCTCCGCCGGACGTGCAGACATCGGGCGCGCAGTTTACGCCGATTGTTGAGGCGGAGGGCGAAGCGATCCGGTTTGGGCTGGCGGCGGTGAAGAACGTGGGCGGGAATGCGATTGAGTCGATTTTGAAGGCGCGGGCGGAAGCGGGCGGGCGCTTCAAGAGCCTGTGGGAGTTTTGCGAGAAGGTCGATCTGAGGGTGATGAACAAGCGGGTGATCGAGTCGCTGATCAAGGCTGGGGCGCTGGACTCGCTGGGTTCTCGAGCGGCGCTTATGAAAGCCGTGGATAAGGCGATGGAGCGGGCGCAGAAGACGCAAAAGGATGCGGCGCAGGGACAGAGCGGGCTGTTTGGGCTGTTCGACGAAGGGCCGAAGGCGGGGCGGGATGCGGACGAGTTGCCGAAGATTGCCGACTGGGAAGAGAGCGAGCGGCTGGCGAATGAAAAAGAGGTGTTGGGGTTCTTTGTGTCGGGGCATCCGCTAGATAAGTACGCGGAGAAGCTGCGGAATCTGACGGGAGTGATTCCCGTGGCCGAGGCGCTGGAGCGCAAGCCTCCGGAGAGGCGCTGGGGCGGGCAGTCGGACTCGGGAGATGAGATACAGGTCGCGGGAATGATTCTGGGGCTGCGGGTGCAGAAGACCAAACGGGATGCGAAACTTTACGCGCAGGGGGCGCTGGAGGATGCGACGGGAAAGATCGAGCTGGTTTGCTTTCCTCGCGATTACGAGCGGTTGGCCGAGCAGTTGAAGATGCAAGCGCCCGTTCTGCTGCGCGGGACGCTGACGGGCGACGAGGACGCAGCGCCGAAGATTGCGGTGAGTTCGATTCAGGCGCTGGAAGAGGTGCAGGTAAAGCTGCCAACGGGGGTGCGGATTCGCATCAATCTGGACCGCGCGACGGAGGAGATGCTTGCCGGACTGAAGCGCGCGGGGGACGCCGCGCCGGGGCCGGGCAAGGTGATGCTGCATCTGGAAAAGAAGGGCGAGTTTGCTGTGATTCTGGAGCCGGAGGGGATGAGCGTGACGGCGGATCGGGGATGGGTGGAGCGGGTCGAGGAGTTAGTGGGCAAGGGGACGGTGCAGGCGGTGGGGTAAGGGCTAAATTCGCCGGGCCATTGCGCGGCCTGTGAAGTTCGGCTCGATGACTTCAACGCTGGCGGCGAACTCTCTGCCGGCTAAATGGCGGATTCCACGGTCCAGAGTCGCCAACTTGCCTTTGTTGTGAATGGCGAGTCCGAGCAGGTAGGCGTCGGTGATTTGGCGGTGGCCTTGCACACGGGCGAAGATCGCTTTGGTAGCGTCAAGATAGCTCGGATCGTCCGGCCAATACACGTGACCCGGCAGTTGAGTGAATTGGAGCAGGGCTTCGCGCGCTTCCCGCATGTCGAATGGGTCTAATCCGGTAACTCCCTGGAGCAATAGCCGCACCATCCCCGATTGCGTAATGGGACAGGTGGCGAAGGGTCTGCTTGACGGCTGCGTAAACCATCGCGAGACCAGCTTGTAGTCCTGATGGTGCGGGTCGTGGAGGATCAGGAGAATGTTTACGTCGAGCAGGTAGGTCATTTCCGCCGCCCTGCGCCGTTTCCTTTGGGGGCGGGCTGTCGCCTTTGCCGTATCAACCGCTCAACATACTCGCGGTCCATATCGTCTTCCGCCTGTTTTATATCTTCGAGGGTGAAGTGGAGTCCCTCTCTAGGGGGCACATCGAGGACCAAGAGGCCGATGTCGCTCACCTTGAGCCGGGAGGGCTTTGGCTCACTGCGCTGGATGATTTGATCGATGGCGGCGCTGGTGGAGGCGCCGCTGGCGCTCTTGAAGCGTTCGACGATCTCTTGCGACTCAGCCGAAAGGGCGACTGTCGTTCTGCGGGGCGCAGGCTTCTTTGCGGCGCGCTTTTGCCGAGAGCGAGAGCCGGGATTGGTGCGTTTTGCGGGTGCTACGGCAGTGGCCATGATGCTACTATGATGCACTTTTCGAGAAAAGTATGCAAGATTACCTTTTCTGATGCATTTTGATTAGAGATGCATCATTTGCCTCTATTTTGATGCAACGTGCCAAAGAAATCTCCGCAGGGGCTGAAGCCCGTCTTATTATGGGCACTTACGGCACGACTGAAGTCGTGCCCTGATACAAGGCTGGACTTGTGCTGTTGAGCACGACGGAGCCTTCGAGGCCCTGTTCGGCGAAGAGGGTGGCGGCTTCGGCGACTAACAATTGGCTGGGGGCGGCGGCCGTGTCGATGAGCATGTCGAGGCCGCCAAAGGCTTGAACGGTGGCGCGGAGGGCCTGAACGATGGACTCGCGGCTGCTCAGATCGACGGCGACGGTGGCGACGAACTCGGGTGAAGTGACGGATTTCAGTTCCTCGGCGATGTGGACGGCGGCGGCCTGGTCGGGGCTGGCGACGACGACGTGAGCGCCACGGGCGGCGGCGTCGAGGGCTGCGGCCTTGAGGGCTGCTTCGCTAGCGGGGCTGCCGTCGCCTACGACGAGAGCAATGCGGCGGCTGAGTTCCTTCTCGGGCGGCTGGCGGCGCAGCTTGGCGTCTTCCATGGCCCAGTATTCGATGCGGAAGGCTTCGATGGCGGGCAGCGCAACGTAGTTGGAGCAAACCTTGAAGCTGGCGGGGTCGAGGTCTTCGCCGCATTGCGGGAGAGTCCCCTTTACCTCGCCTTCGGCCAGCAAGGTAGCGCCTTCGATGACGTGGATGGCGTTGGTATAGAATTCGCCGACGATGCGGGCTTCGGTTTTGTTCTTGCCGAAGCTGAACATGCCGAGTCCGGGAATGAGGACGACTGTGGGGCTTGTGTCGCGCAGGGCGGGCGAATCGGGCGTGGCGAAGGAGTGGTAGTAGGCACGGTATTGTTCGCGGTATTCGTCGAGGGACGAGCCGATCTGTTCCTTGAGGGCGGCAAGGCCGGCGCCGGCGGCCCAGGGAATGTAGAGCGGACGGATTTTGGTGCGGATGAAGTGGTCGGGGCAACTGGTGCCGAGGAAGGCGAGTTCCCTGCCCTGAGCTGAGTTGACGAACTGGAGCACGTCGGGGGCGTCGCTGAAGCTGGCGATGTAGCGCTTCTGGGCGCTGACGCGACCACGCAGGCAAGGGGCGATTTCCAGAGCGAGCTGTTGGCGGTCAGGACGCGCGGGGATGGCTTTGCCGCCGAAGCGGGTGAGGCCTTTGTGGATTCCGTGACGCTCAATGAACTGGCCGATCTGGTCGATGACGGTGAGGGTATTGCGGTAGCAGGCATAGGGCGACTCGCCCCAGGTAAAGAGGCCGTGGCCGCCGAGGACGATGCCGTCGCAGGCGGGATTTTCGGCAACGACGCGGCGCATTCTCAGGCCCAGCTCGAAACCGGGGCGCAGCCAGGGCATCCAGACAAGGGAACGGCCGAATTCGCGGTTAAACTCATCCATTTTGGATTTTCCGTTGGCCGAGGCGGCCAGCGCGATGCCCCAGTCGGGATGGAGATGATCGACGTGGAGAAAGGGCAGAAAGCCGTGCAGCGGGGTGTCGATGGAGGCGGCGACGGGGTTGTCGCGGAAGGCGGCTGAGAGATACATGGCGACCATATCGTCTTCGCCGTCGATGCCCTGGTAGCGGTCTTCGAGGGCCACGAATTTCTGCTGGTAGAGGGTGGCGAAGCCAGCGCGCCGGATGCTGCCCAGATCGCCGCCCGATCCCTTAACCCAGAGAACCTCGACCGGCGCGCCGGTGAGCGGGTCGATTTCGGCGATCTTGGAGCTGGTGTTGCCGCCGGCAAAGTTGGTGATGCGCAGGTCGGAGCCGAGCAGGTTGGAGCGATAGCGGAGCAGTTCCGGCTCATCGAGCGTGGCGGCAAGAGCGGGATCCCAGCGGTCCTGGAGGAATTTGAGGGAGGGGAAAGCGGAAGTTGCTTGAGCCATAGGTACAACTGTACCGGGAAGGGGGAGGGCTAGCCAAGGGATTCTTGATGCGGCCCGATTGGGGATGGCACAGCGATTCTCTACGCCGAGTGAAGATGGAGCCATGCGCGGCAATGATCGGCGAAGGTCGGCACTTCGGGACATTCGAAATAGACTTGGCGGTTGAGCGCCATGAGCAACTGCACGGCCTCCAACTGCCCATTTCTTGAGGAGAGGGCGAGATCCTGATGCACGTATTCGTCGGTGAGGTATTCGATAGCGTGGCCGAGGATCTCAAGCGCGTGTCCGGCCTGGGGGGTGATGCGGCGGCGGCGGTTGGTGCGTACAACGGCGGCGGGAACGGCCTGCGCGGGAGCCGGAATTGAGAAGCCGGTCGTGGCGGTGCTTGCCATGTTCACTATCCTCACCCTTTTCTTCGGCACTTTGTGCCGATTAATCAGATGACGAGCGTAACGAACGTACCGTCTTCCCAAAAAACGACAAGTTGATCATCGCTCGCCTGTTTTGGAATTGAAGTGATGCAGATCACAGGAGCACCTTGGTTGCCCCCACTATAACCGTGAGTTGAAGAATGGAGTATGAATCGCACCTCGATGAATCCGAGCAGGCAACAGCAATGCCCGGAGGGCGAGCGGGGGATCGCAACAATCCGCGCTGGGAGGAAGCGAAGCTAGTGGTTGGGCTGTATAATTCGGTGATCGCTCATGGACAAGCGCGGACGGGGACGTCCGCGCTACAGCCGGCCAAGAGGCCGGCGCTACCTTCTGCCGTTACGGAATTACGCAGTGGAGTGTCTGCCAGAGCAAAACCAGGGAAACTGTAGCCTGATTCGCTTCATTGAGGGTCGTCGCTCTCTGCTGGTCGCGCCGACTTGAGTGTACTGGTTCCGGGATACGTCTTCCCTGGTTTTGCTATAGCCGCCGGGCTACCTTGACGGGACGAGGCTGAAAACCTAAGCTCAAACCAGCACCTGTCAAGCTGATGAAAGTACCGGCTTCAATGAGCCGGGTGCAATTTTTAGGAGATTCTCCAGACTGGAAAGCGATGATCCCTCCCTACCACTGGCAATATCTTCCGCTCTTTCTGCAAATACTTGCGGCGTTTGGGCTTGGGCTGGGCATGGTGATCGCCTCGTGGTTTGTGGGGCGGCATCGCAATACAGCCACCAAGCTGGCCCCGTATGAATGTGGCATTGTGGCCACGGGCGATGCCCGCGCGCGCTTCAGCGTGCGCTTTTACATGGTGGCCATGCTGTTCATTCTCTTCGACGTTGAAGCTGTTTTCATGATGCCGTGGGCGGTGATCTATCGCAAGCTGCCAGCCATAACCGGCTCGCAGTTTTTCGGCTTTTGGGAGATGCTGGTCTACCTGGGCTTTGTGGCCGTGGGGCTTTACTACATTGTGCGCAAGGGCATCCTGAACTGGAGCCAGGACAAGGCGGACCTCTAGCATGGGCGAAGCGCTGATAATGGGAAGGGCCGCGGTTCTGGAAGGCATGGCCGAGCATCCGGCGGTCAAGGCGATCCTCGCCTGGAAGGCCGAGGCTCTGGTGGACGCGAAGTTTGACCGGGGCGAGCTGACCCTGACCATCGCTCCCGAAGAGATTCGCTTGGCGGCCGCGACGGTTCAAGCGGCGGGCTACAACTTTTTTGAGGACGTGACCGGGGTCGATTGGTACCCCGCCGCGCCACGGTTTCAACTGAGCTACCACATTGTTTCGCACATTTATAAGGAGCGTATCCGGCTGCGCGTGCTGGTGGACGGGGAAAGCCCGGCGGTCGAATCGATTACGGCGGTGTGGCCGGCGGCCAATTTTTACGAGCGCGAGGTCTTCGACCTGTTCGGAGTGCGCTTCGAGGGGCATCCGAACCTGCGCCGCATTATGATGCCGGACGACTGGCAGGGGCACCCATTGCGCAAGGATTATCCGGTGGAGGGGTACCGCTGATGACGGATACGATTGGCACACCCATCCTCGAAGTTCCCTTGGCCGAGGGCGCGCGCGATCAGCACATGGTGCTGAATATGGGGCCGCAGCACCCGTCGATGCATGGAGTTTTGCGGCTGGTGGTGGAGATCGACGGCGAGATCGTGGTGCGGCTTTACCCGGAGATCGGCTACCTGCACACGGGCATCGAGAAGACCTGCGAGGCGAAGTTTTATCAGCAGGTGGTGCCGCTGACCGACCGCATCGACTACCTCAGCCCGATGGCCAACAACCTGTGTTATTGCCTGGCTGTGGAGAAGCTGCTGTCGCTGGAGATTCCCCAGAAGGCCCAATGGATGCGGGTGCTGCTGGCGGAGCTGACGCGGCTGAATTCGCACCTGATCTGGCTGGGCACGCACGCCATGGACATTGGCGCGCTGACCGTCTTCCTCTATACCTTCCGCGAACGGGAGGAGATTCTCAGGATCTTCGAGGGCTTGTCCGGGCAGCGGATGATGACCAGCTACTTCCGCATCGGCGGGCTTTCGATGGAGCCTCCGCTGGATTTTTTCGATCGGGTGCAGGGGTTCATCAAGAGCTTCCCGGAAAAGATCGACGAATACGCGAACTTGCTGACGGGCAATCCGATTTTCAGGAATCGGCTGAAGGGCGTCGGCTATCTATCGGCGGCGGATGCGATTGCGCTGGGCGTGACCGGGCCGAATATGCGCGGGTCGGGGGTGGATTTCGATCTCCGCCGCGATATGCCCTACTCGGGCTATGAGAAGTTTCAGTTTAAGGTGCCCATCGCGACCGAGGGCGACTGCTGGTCGCGGTATCTTGTCCGGCTCATCGAGATGCGGGAGAGCGTGGGGATCATCCAGCAGGCGCTGGATGGGATGCCGGAGGGGCCGATCAAAGCCGACGCGCCCAAGATCGTGCTGCCTGATCGCGAGAAGATGAAGACGCAGATGGAGGCGCTGATTCATCACTTCAAGATCGTGACCGAGGGGTTTGCGGTGCCGGCCGGCGAAGTGTATCAGGGGATTGAATCGCCGCGCGGGCAGATGGGCTACTATGTGGTTTCGGACGGGACGGCCAAGCCCTATCGGGTGCATTTCCGCAATCCGTCGTTTGCGACATTGCAGGCGCTGGAGACGATGTGCGCTGGAAGGATGCTCGCCGATGTGGTGGCGGTGGTTGGGTCGATCGATATTGTGCTGGGGGAGATCGACCGGTAAAAGGGGGGATCATGTTTAAGTATGCGAAGCTTGCAGTCCGGGCCAAAGGGAGGCAGGAGGCCAACAGATTGGCCGTCAAGAGCCACAAAGAATGGAAAGCAGACCCGAGTGCCTTCTTTGGAAGAGTGAAGGCAGAAGTTGCAAAAGAGATGACCAAAGCCAATCGCGAGCTCCGCAAGAGCGGGGCCGCGACTCTGGAACGGCATTTTTTGCCAGCCTTTTCAGAGGAGATTTTTCTTACCTTCGGAATGGATTCGCACTGCAAAGTGGGACTCAGGATCATGGGAGGAGGATACCGAGTGACGGCCGCAATCAGCGGGCCTCCGAATGGATACGAACTGTCGCGGAAGGAATATCTCTGCAACATGGGTGCGTCCTGCAATGGGCTGCTCCCGGCGGATGCGGAGGGATTGCCGCAAGAAGGATTGTGTCCCGAGGAGATTGCAGTCGCCATTATCTCGGGTATTCTGCGTGGCCGATTTGAATGAGTCTGGCTCGGCTGTCTACAGCGAGTTATGGGTGTCTCTGGCTTCGCTGCTGCGCAGTTACACCGCGCTGCACGGGCTGAACGGCAAGCGGCAGGCGACGGTGGAGTGGGACGAGGAACGGATACTGGCGCGGCACGGAGAACGCTGGTTGGAGTTGCGCCGCGATGGCGCGAGGGTAGGCTGGCGGCGTGAAGATCGGCGGAGCGGAGTGTTGGAGTTGACGGTGGCCGGACAGTTGCGCGGCGATGAAGGCTCTGGCGAGGACGTTGAGATGGATATGGCCGCGGAGGCGTGGGCGCGGGATCTAATGCGGGAGTCGCAGCAATGAGTCTTGAAACTATGAGCGTCTTTTCGCCCAAGTTGGCGGCGCGGTTTGACGCGCTGGCAGCCAAGTACCCGCTGCGCCGCTCGGCGCTGGTGCCGATGCTGCTCTACGCGCAGGATGAGATCGGCTACTTGTCCGACGCGGTGATTGCGGAAGTGGCCGGGCGGATTGGGATCACGGAGCTTGAGGTTCGCAACGTGGCCACTTACTACTCGATGCTGCGCTTCAAGCCTGCGGGGAGATATAACATCCAGGTCTGCACGAACATTAGTTGCATGTTACGCGGAGCCTATGAGCTTTACGAGCGGTTTCAGGAGGAGTTAGGCATCGGGCACAAGGGAGTTACCGCCGACGGAGCGTTCTCTCTGGAAGAAGTCGAGTGCATCGGAGCGTGCTCGTGGGCTCCGGCGATTCAGGTGAACTACGACTTTCACGACGAACTGAGTCCCGACCGTGTGCCGGGCATTCTGGCAGGCTATCGCGGCAAAGCCGGGGCCCCCGGCGACGGATCTTCGTCGCTGGGGCGGAAAGCCCAGGCGGAAGGGAGATCGCCCCATGCCTAGACTGGTCTCGCATCCCGATGAAGTGAAACTGGTGAGCAAGCGCTTTGGCCTGGGCGCGGCGAAGATCGAGCGTTACGTCGAGCTGGGCGGCTATGAGTCGGCTAAGAAGTGCCTGGAGCAAGGGCCAGAATCGTATCCGGCCTGGATCATCAATGAGATGAAGGCCAGCGGCCTGCGCGGACGCGGCGGCGCGGGCTTTCCGACGGGCTTGAAGTGGTCTTTTGTGCCCAAGCAGTCCGCCAAGCCGAAGTATGTGCTGGTGAATGGCGATGAGAGCGAGCCGGGGACCTGCAAGGATCATCTGATCTTTTTGCATGACCCGCACGCGGTGATCGAAGGCACGATCATTGCCGGCCTGGCGATTGGCGCGAAGCTGGGATTCATCTATCTGCGCGGCGAGTACCGGTATCTGCTGGAGATCATGGAGAAGGCTGTGGCCGATGCCTATGCCAAGGGCTTTCTTGGCGCGCACATCTTCGGCAGCGAGACCGAGTTTCAGATTATTACGCAGACCGGCGCGGGGGCGTACGAAGTGGGCGAGGAATCCGCGCTGATGGAGTCGCTGGAAGGCAAGCGCGGCGTGCCGAGGATCAAGCCGCCGTTCCCGGCCGTGGTCGGCCTCTATGGCGGGCCTACCGTGATCAACAACGCCGAAACCATCGCGACAGTACCGCATGTGATCGCGTTGGGCGGCGCGGCTTTTGCCGAGGTCGGATCCCCGCGCAACGGCGGCACACGCCTCTTCAGCCTCAGCGGCCACGTGGAACGGCCCGGCGTTTATGAACTGCCGATGGGCTACAACCTGAAGAAGATGATTTATGAGGTGGGCGGCGGGGTGCGCGGCGGGCGCGGGCTGAAGGCGGTCGTTCCCGGCGGCTCTTCGACTCCGGTGCTGCTGCCTGAAGAGATCGACATCGGGATGGACTTCGACCAGGTGGGCAAGGCGGGATCGATGCTTGGCTCGGGCGGCGTGGTGGTGATCGACGATCAGACCTGCATCGTCGAATTTGCGCTGCGGACGATCAGTTTTTATCAGCATGAGAGCTGCGGGTGGTGCATTCCCTGCCGCGAGGGGACGGATTGGCTCAAGAAGTCGCTGACACGCTTTCATGCGGGATTTGGCGTCGCCAAGGATATCGACAACATTCAGTATCTTGCGGAGAACATGATGGGGCGGACGTTTTGCCCGCTGGGCGACGCGGCGGCGATGCCCACGCTGGGATTCGTGAAGAAGTTTCGCAAGGAGTTCGAGGAGCATTTGGGCGGGAAGGCTTGTCGGTTTGCTAAGCACGTTGATTTGGCAGTGGTGTAGGGGCGTTGGACACGAATGGCAGACGTTAATTTCATTGTCGATGGGAAGAAGCTGACGGCTCCGGCGGGGACGCTGCTGATCGATGCTTGCCGCAAGGCGGGGATCGAGATTCCGGCGTTCTGCTATTACCCTGGGCTGAGCTTGCAGGCGGCCTGCCGGATGTGCGTGGTGCGCCAGGAGAAGGTGCCCAAGCTGCAGACGGCCTGCACGACGACCGTCGCCGAGGGACAGGTCTTCATTACTGAATCCGATGAGATTGCCCAGGCGCGCAAGGCTACGATTGAGTTGCTGTTGGGCAACCATCCGCTGGACTGCCCGGTCTGCGATGCGGGCGGCGAGTGCGAGTTGCAGGACATGACCTTCAAGTACGGCGCGGGCGAGAGCCTGTATGCCGAGGCCAAGCAGCACAGAGAAGAGCAGCAGTGGTCGCCAGCCGTCTACTTTGACCGGCCGCGCTGCATCTTGTGCTACCGCTGCATCCGCATGTGCGGCGAAGGGATGGACGTGTGGGCGCTGGGCGTGCAGAACCGCGGCGTTCATTCGTCGATTGTGCCCAATGGCCGCGATCATCTCGACTGCGAGCAGTGCGGCATGTGCATCGACGTGTGCCCGGTGGGCGCGCTGACGAGCGGCAGCTATCGCTACAAGACGCGGCCTTGGGAGATGAACCACGTGTCCACGGTTTGCACGCATTGCGCCGATGGCTGCAAAGTGACGCTGGGCGTACGGCAGGTGAACGGTGGCTCCGAAATTGTGCGCGCCGACAACCGCGACAAGAGCGGCATCAATGGCGACTTTCTTTGCGCCAAGGGGCGCTTTGGCTTCGATTTTGTCGATAGCGCGGAACGGCTGACCAAGCCGCTGGTGCGCAACGCAGAAGGCAAACTGGTAGAGGCCACCTGGGAACACGCGCTGCGGCTGGCGGCGAGCAAGCTGAAGGAAGTGCGCGACAGTCGGGGCGGCGCGGCAATCGGAGTCGTTGGCTCGAACCAGACGACCAACGAAGAGAATTACTTGCTGCAGAAGTTTGCGCGAACCGTGCTCCAGACCAACAACATCGACCACGAGCGAACGGCGGATTATGCGGCGTTTGCGCGGGCTTTGGCCGGGAGCGAGGGCAAGGCGGCAAGACTGCGCGAGACTGCGACCGCGCCGGCGATTCTGTTGATCGGAGGCAATCCTACCGAAGAGCATCCGCTGCTGGCATGGAATCTGCGCACCAATGTGCGGCTGAATCGGGCGCGGCTTTACGTGGCCAACACGAAGAGCATCAAGCTGGAGCGGCAGGCCAAGGGTACGATGCTGGTGCCCAAGGACGGCTACCCGGCCCTGGCAACTTATCTGGAGGAGAACGAATCGGATTTCGCCAAAACCGTGCGAGCCGAGGAGTCGCTGCTGGTGGTCTTTGGGGCGGAGTTCAGCGGCAAGCAGATCACGGAATTGGTGGCCTGGGGATTGAAGCGCGGCCCCAGTTCCAGATCTGTTCGCTTTGCTTTCCTTGGCGATCGCTCGAACTCGCGCGGCGCGGCGGATATGGGGCTGTTGCCGGACCTGCTGCCGGGCTATGTGCCGGTGACGGCGGCTGGCGCATTTGCCACCGAGTATCCGGGGATGCCCGCGGCGCCGGGCAAGGCGCTGGGAGAGATGATGGACTCAGCGGCGAAGGGCGAGCTCGGCGCATTGCTGGTGGTGGGAGCCGATCCTGTGGCCAAGCTGGGAGTGGATCGCGCTGCGTTGAAGAACACCTTCGTGATCGTCGCGGATCTATTCCTCACCGAGACCGCGGCGTTGGCCGATGTGGTGTTGCCCGCGGCCAGTCTCTATGAGAAGACGGGCACTGTGACTAACACGTTTGGCGATGTGCAACTGGCGAAGAAGGCAGCCGACCGCGCGGGCGTGAAACCGGAGTTTGAGATTCTGGTGCGGCTGGCCGGCGCGATGGGCGTGGACGTGAAGACGTTGGTGCCGTTTGGCAAGGGCGGCGTCACGGGCGACCTGGGGCAATCGCGCGGGGCGCAAGCCGGCGAGGCGGATCGCCATGCGGTGTGGCTGGCGGCGAACGGCCTCGAGCCGAAGCTGAGCCCCTTCGATCCGCTGGCGGTATTCGACGAAATCGCACGGCTGGTTCCGGGGTATGCCGTGGATCGAGTGAATCTGTTTGGCGGGAACGATGTGGCAACGGAGCCGGGCTTTGCGCCAGTGGCGGCGCTGAGCGCGGCGGGACTCATCTCTTCCGCGCACGACGGGCTGTTTGCGTCGGGGATGCTGGGCGAGCACAGCGCGGCGCTGAAGGAACTTAAATCGCATCAGGCGCGGTTTGGCGGGCTGAAGGTGTTGCAGGATTGATGAACGAAGAGCAACCGCAGGCCCTTCGACTCGCGTTGCTCGCTCAGGATGAAAAGGTGTTTGGAGAGTTTCAGAATAGCGGCGGTAAGAAGATAAGAGGCTGAAGGCCAGTGACGATTTTGCGGTTTTTTTTGTGGAGCTTGCTGAAGGTGGCCGTGGTGACGGTGGTGATGCT
>JBEKPI010000034.1:0-23365 GCA_049520855.1 Occallatibacter sp. | reverse complement strand
GTTCCGTTGGAGAACAATAGAAGTAGTCAGCAGAACAGACCTCAACTGATCCTTGTTCACTGATCCCTGAAAGGAAGCCATGAGTAAAATAAGCGTTACCATTCCCGCCAATTCGGCCAGCAGCGCCAACTCCGCTAGCCCCGCAAACTCCGCTGTCCTCGGCGCTTTTTTTCTCAATTTTGCCGGTGAATCTGTGGGACCATCGTTAACCAACTTAAAATCAATAACCTACAAGGCACCCCTTCACGGAACCACGCAAACCGTGAATCCGTGAAACTGCATGGAACCCCTTAAATAATTCAAAATAAACCACTTCCACTTCACAGTTTCACAGCTAACTGAAACTGTAGGACTGTAAAACTGTGGGGCCGCCCAGCCCTCTACCACAAAGGAACCCCTACTTCGCCTCCCCGCCCGGCGCGTAGTACCCTTCCCGCGTGGCCACAGTCAAGTCGCCTGTATTGGCCTTGAGCGCGATCTTATGGAAGCCGCCTTCGTTGTCCACCACATCCGGCGTATAAGTCAGCAAGTACTGCCCGCGCAATTCCTGAGCGATTTCGGCGTAGATCTCCTCCAGGTTGTCCTTCTTCTTGGCCTCGAAGTACCGCCCTCCCGTGCGTGTGGCGATCTTCTCCATGATCTTCTTGCCGTCGACCCCCGTCTCGCTCTGTCCTCCTCCACGGTGCCCGCCGCCGTTTCCACCGCCACCGCCAGGCCATCCGCCTCCACCACCACCGCCAGGCCATCCGCCTCCACCGCCGCCATGGTGCCCGCCATTGCTCGGAAAGCCGTTCTCGGCCCGCTCCTGCTCGCCCTTGAAGTAGATGGTGTAAACCGCCACATTGGCCCGGTCGGCCGCGTCCACCGCGTCGTTCAGCGTCTCCTTGCTGCCCCGGTCCACCCCGTCGGAGAAGACCACCAGCGCCTTGCGCCCGTCCTTCGGCAACATCAGATCCGGCCCCGAAGCCAGATAAATCGCATCGTAAAGCTGCGTGCCGCCGCGCCCGCCCCGTCCCTGTTCTCTGCTGCTGTCGCGGTCGTCCCCCGTGGTCTCCGGCCCCTGCGGATCGTTCTGCGCCCGCCGGCTCGGACCCATATCGTCCAGTTCCTTGTGCAGCCTGGTGCGCGAGGTGGTGAAATCCTCCAACAACTCGACCTCGCGATCGAAGTGGATCAGAAATACCTGGTCCGTTTGCGTCCCCGCGCCCTCCTTCGGCTCAGCCGGCAGCATCGAATCCACAAACTTTCCCGCTGCCTTGCGCTCGCTCTCCATTGCCTCGGAGACGCTGCGGCTGGTGTCCACCAGCAGCCCCAGCCGGAAGGGCAGGTTGGCTTCGCGCGTAAAGCTCTTGATGGTCTGCGGCCGCCCATCCTCGGTCAGCGAAAAGTCGCTGATCTTGAGGCTGGTCACCAGCGACCCCTTCTTGTCGCGTACGGTCACCGGAAGCACAACCTCGCGTGCCTGCATCTTCAAAGTCGCTGCCGGCTGATCGGCGGCAGGCTGCTGGGCAGGACTCGCCGCGGACACGCAGCCCAGAGCAAGTATCGAAACGGTACGGCAAAAAATGGATGGAATTCGCATAGCAGTCAAAGTGTACACACCTTCATCCCATTAGACGAAGCGGAACCCTTACCGTTGACCGGTCTCGCTTGTGGACGCCGAGTCCTGCCAACGGGGTTCCAAGCCGCCCGTTCATGGCGCAAGACTACACGGCCAACCGGATAGGAATCAAAGCTGAAGAGATATTCCGAAGAAGAGGAAGGATTCTGGTAGCCCACCGTCTACCGATTATGCGATGTATGTGTTTTATACTACATAGCATATGAAGTAGGACTCTTGGAAGTTGCCCCCAAATATGCCCCCGCCGGACGAGCCCTTGCCGGGTTTCCCACGATGCGATACTGGTTCAAAGAGAAGATCAGGAGCCGAGAGAAAACACGGCCACTGCGTCAAGGAAGCTTTTCGGCTTGAATATCCTCTGGACCGCATTGACTCATCCGGCCACCTTAAGAGGTAGCGTCCAGAGGATTGGGGCTCCGCGGCATAGCGAGCCTGCTCGCACAATGTGGTTGCAGTGCCAAGACGCCGATAGGCTCGGAAGAATGCTCCGCTCTTGGGAAAACCTTGCCATATGGCGACTTTTCATTCCCTATCTGTGGTCGATAAGCGCTTTGGCGATTTGGCACCATTCCAGAAGCGGTCCACTCGACATCGGCGTTTCAGTTTGCGAATGCCTGATCCGACTGGCCATCTCTGCCTGACCTGATTTCAAATTCCGCTTACCCGAAAGTCCGAAATGAGGCAAATTTGGTTTCTGCTTGGCCTCTCTGAAGTCATTTATTTTGGTATCGGAGGAGCTTGGCCGGCTCGCGAAGAAGGTCAAGCTCCGGTGGATGTGCGACGATGAAAGGCAATTCTGGCGCTAAGGAAAGAATGGAAGCGTCGTTGGAACCCTACTGGGTCCGAGTCCTCTGACCTGCAAGCCTCTCCCCAGACCTTTGCTTTAAGGCAGATGTTGTGGGTTCGTTATCCGCTCTCGGGACCGCAAGCCAGTAGACCCATGTGCGCCTCCATCGACAAACGATCAAACCCGGAGCGGCTTCCGGCGCTCTTGCCTTTGTCCAAATCCGGGTCATTTTGCGAGTTAGGCAGGGTTTTGAAACACGAACCAAAAGCGTCGAAACGGGTGGGACTCGTGCTGGTTTTCGGCTTCGAGGTCAGACTTCCACCTCGCGACGGTCACTCCATCAAAACCGAGATTCAAACCAGAGCCCATCCCTTGCAAATCTTGCGGCTTTGGGATACATTGATTTCGTAACCGCCTTAGGTTACCTAAGCCTGGAACAGAGGGTCGACGAACTGTTGCCGGCTGCTCCTTGGCAAGATTCGGGCAGTTTCCTCCCACTTCTGAAGTCAAAAGATCGAACTGATCATCAAGTTCGAATCATAGAGCCGACGAACGACTTGTATCGCTGCACGTCTTCCATGCCGTGGATGGAGAACGCCATGTTGGGTCTGTTCGGGTCCGTGAGCGCAGATGGCCGCGCCTGCCTTAGCTTCCGCAATCAATGTCAATACTGGCTGGTGACGCTCGTCGCCGTCTTGGGTTTGTTTTCGCACGCGGCTGCGCAAACGATCACCGGCATCAGCCCAACCTCTGCGTTGGCGGGAGGCCCGGGATTCACCTTGACGGTGACCGGCAGCGGTTATGCCGCGAACTCGGTGGTGCAGGTAAACGGACAGAATCGACAAACCGTTTTCGTTAGCGCGCTGCAATTGACCGCGACCATACTAGCCTCTGACATTGCCACTCCTGGAGTGCTGACGATCACGGTCTTCAATCCCTTTGCCGCAGCCGTTGGCGGGCTGACCTCCAACCCGGTGAACTTTACGGCGACGGCTTTGCCCGCGCCTGTCCTGACCAGCGTTTCTCCCGGGTTTTCCACCCTTGGAGCCGATCGGATTAGCATGACACTGGTTGGGGCGAACTTCCGCCCCGGCGCGACAGTGGTCATTTCGCCCCCGCTGGCCGCGGTCGGGAATTCGAATGGCCATATCCGAGCCGGCGATATAAACGTCCTCGGCGTAACCGTTGTGAGCCCGAACGCGATGACCGCGGTGATCAGTGTAAGCCCGGCCGCGACAGTTGGCCTGCGCGCAGTGGACGTGCTGAATCTTGACGGGAGCAGCACTGCCAACTCAACGTTTACAGCGCCCACAGGAAGCTCGCAACCGCTTCGTTTAGAACCTTCCAACTCGCTCGGAGCCCCACTCTCCGTTCTCAACATGGCACTGACTCATCCGCGCGATGGAACCGTGGTGATGCAAGGCGATGAACTCAACGCCCAGGCGGTGCTTGGCGGCACCGGCACCGGAACCGTCGCCGGCCAGTGGCTTTGGGATGGCAATGTAGTTGAACAGTTCACGGCGTCGATTGTGGGCGGCCAGAGCAAGGCTATTCATACGCGCCAATCGCTGCCCACGTGGTCACTGGGCGCGCACACCCTTGTGCTGCGCATGACCGAACCGAACCAGGTGACCAGCCGCCCCATCGAGGTGGTTGTGAATCCCGGCAATTGGAAGCTGGAACAACTAATCCTGCCCGCATTCGGCGCTGCCTTCGTGGCAGGCAATCCGCCGCGGTTACTGTGGGCTCCCGTACCCGGGGCGATGAAGTACCAGGTCGGCTTCTCCACCGAGCCTTACCAGAGTGCTGTCAAAATGTGGTTTGACAGCGTCGACAACCGCTGGGAAGTCCCCGTAGACGTGTGGAGCAAACTGCCGGAGGGTGAACTGTACTGGACGGTCCGTGTAGTCGACACGTCGGGACAGCCGCGCAAGCCTCTTCCGCTGCGAAGCGTCTACCGCGAAGCGGCCGGCAGCCTCGCTTCAACACAGCCTGTGCCTTCGCACACTGCCGCAGGGCACACGCTGCTGGAGTGGAAGTCCGCCGCGAAGAGCCGTTTCTATTTTGTAACGATCAGCAGCGATTTCGCGGAAACGCAGATCGTACGCCGCTACCTTACCGCCGATCCAAAACTCGATCTGCGCGCCGCGGAGAGGCAACTGCTGCCCGGCACGACGTATTACTGGCAGGTGGATGCCGTCGCCGCCGACGGCCGGCTCATCCTGACCGGACCGGTGCAGAGCTTCGTCGCCCAGGCGATGCCGCAATCGAAGCTGAGTCCGCCGCCCGGCACGATCCTGCTTGCGAGCCTCGCAATGCCTGGCAGTTTGCCTTCGTTGCCTGCGGGCGCAGTCTCAGCGGGAGACATTGCAGGTCAAACGCCGGCCGCCGACAGCACCATCAGCCGGTTGCAGCCGGTCATTTCCGCGAGCTTCCCGCAGCCGGTCAACCCAAGCGACGTCAGCTTGATGGTCGACGACATCGACGTCACAACGCTGGCGCAGGTAACGCAGGACAAGGTTTCGTTTACCCCGCCGATGGCCCTCGCCGGCGGAGATCATAACGTTAACCTCACCGTCGGAAGCGAAGCCACAAGCTGGAAGTTTTCCGTCATTGCTCCCGCTGGCGCGCCCGCGCCCTCCACTGCACAAGGCGCGCTGCAGCCCGGAACCGACGCGGAGGCTTCACCCACAACTCCAGCCACCATGCCCACGCCAGCCGCCATCGCGGCTGTGCATCAAGCTCAAGCGCAGACGCCGGCCAAACACACACCCCTCGCCGAGGACGGCCAAATTGCAATGAACACGCAGTGGGCCTCCGGTTCAAATCCTCCGGATTCGAATGTAATCTCCGTAGCCGAGCACTTGACCTACGAAGATACGCCCTGGCAGTTCGAGATGAACGGAAGCGGGCTGCTGAACTCGATCCTCAACCCTGAGGCCCAGCGCACCAGCCAGGGCAAGGTGAACGACTACATTCTTCAATTGAAAACCAAGGGCGGAAGCTGGGGAGCGAATCTCCGCTTCGGCATCGTAACGCCGACCCTCTATACAGACGCGCAATTCGTTACCGCGGCCACGCCGCGCCAGGGTGTCGAACTGTCCATCAAGAACCCCGCAGGCACGTTCGCCGGATTCACCAATACCAACGACTCGGCCCTCGGCGGCGGCGCCGGAATCAACTTCGATCAGAGAATCCTGGGGGCAAGCTGGCAGGCGCCCTTGCCCGATTGGGCGGTGTTCCGCCTGATGTGGCTGAGCGCGGAAGATATCGGCGCTCCCACAACGGTCGGCTATGACTCCATGGGCAATCCCATCATCCTGCCCAATCCGATCGCGCCAAAATCCGCAGGCGACGTATACGGCTCGCTGCTGAACATTCACCTCTACAAAAAGTGGCTCTGGTCGTCGGAGTACGCATTCAGCCGCGACAATCCAAATACCACCGACCCAACCTCGACCCGCGAATTCGGCCGCGCATGGCGCACCGGCATCTCAGGAAATCCTGGCAAGACCAACGTCAACGTTGCGTATCGCGATGTGAGCGCCAACTTCGGCAATCCCGCCAATCCCAGCCTGACACAGGCCAGCCAGCCGGATTTGCGCGGAGTTGACTCCTCCTTAACGCAAACAACCGCCAAAGCAGGCACCTTCGGCATCACCTATTCCTTCCTCGCGAACAACGTACACCCCACAACCAGCGACGAGTTATTCCTGAATAGCTTTGACGAGACCTGGACCAAACCGTTCGGCAAGACGACAAACATTGTGCTTGACGCGCGCCAGTCGCTGACGAAGACCGGCACAGTTCCCACATCGTTGCAGGGTATGCCGCCGGCACAGACGGGCGCGCAGGACATGCGGGATATCTCCGGCAGTCTTACCCTCAGCCGGCAGATCGGAAAAGTGAGCATGTCTGGCGGGGCCACGCGCGACTGGAACCACGATAACCTCTTTCCGGCAAACGATACCATCACCTCCTCGCTCAATGCGGGCACGAATCTTGTCACAGGCGGGATCTTCCAACTCAACGCGCAAGCTAACGTGAACTGGGTTGCCGCCGACGGCCTGACCGCCGGCACCACACGCACGGTGACGGTCTACGTCCAGCCAGCTTTCGTCTGGAAGAAGCCCGCCGTGCAACTCTCCCCGTTGATCACCGTGACCAAAGGCCGCACAGCCCTGTCTAGCGGCACGCTCACCAGCGACACACTGACCGGCCAATACGGCGGCCGATTGACCTGGACGCTGCCCGGCGCTATGAAGTTCAACACACTCTCCGCGCAAGGTAGTTACAACCAGAATCAGAACAACGTAGGGGGAATCAATCAGCCGTCCACGCAGCTCCTGGTGCTTTGGACGGCGACGTGGGGCCACAAGCACACCCTTTGACAATGAGACGACCGAGCACCAACCCGCGTCTTCGCCCGTCAGCTTATTCTCTGCCGGCACTCGCGTTGTTGTGGCTCGCTGCGTGTACAACAGCGGCGGCACAGTTTGCTCCGCCTATGCTCATCAGCTACAGCCCAACTCAAGCTGGCGCCGGCTCGACCGTCACGCTTACGTTTAGCGGGAGCAACTTTGTTCCGCGCATGCCCAACGTGCTCTTTTCGCCGTCGCAGGGGATCACTGTCAGCAGAGTCCAGGTGATCTCGGCCAAGCAAATCTCCGCCCAGATCCAAATCGACTCCAGCGCGCAGCCCGGAGCCCGGCAGGTCACGCTGATGGATGCGGACCACAACCTGCGCGCATCCACGCCGTTCACCATCACCGCAGCCCAGAGCTGCCCTCCGGGAAGTGCCGCCTGCGGTAATTCGCAATCCGCCGCACCGGCGTTGAGCGGGTTTAGCCCGGTGCAGGGAACACAGGGAAGCACGGTGGCGCTGACGCTGACAGGAACCAACTTCTCCGCGCCCGCATCCTTGCAGCTCACGCCGTCCAGCGGCATCACGGTGCTATCGACAACAGTTACCAACTCAAACCAGATCCAGGCGCAGCTCAGTATTGCTCCGACCGCCTCGCTCGGCGCGCGCGGAGTCACGCTGACTGTCGGCGGCAAGACGCGTCTCGCCGCGTCGAATACCTTCACCGTGGTCTCCGGGGCGATCGCGGTTCACATCGCTCCCATGCAGATCCTGCGCATTGTGCCCAACCAGATTCTCGCCGGTAGCCAGAACGTCATGCTGACCGTGCAGGGAACGAACTTCGTTCCGGGAACGCAGGTGACCTTCACCGTGGGCGCTGGTATTCCCGCCGCCGTCTTCGCAAATGGGCCGGCCCGTTATGTCAACAGCACGGAACTGCAAGTCACCGTCAGCGCCTTGCCCTCGGCGTTGCCGGGTGGGCGCGACATCGACCTCCAGGGGCCGAGCCAGCAGACCGCTCTCGGCAAGGGCATGCTGAATGTGCAAGCCGCGCCGATGCCGACAGGCCCGCCGAAGTTGTTGAAGATAGCGCCCATCACGCTCCAGACCTTCCCTATGTCGATCGTGGTGCTCGACGCACCGCTAGAAGTAGTCTCGCAGAGCGATGAATCCCAGACTTTTGGTGTGCCTCTGCTGGACGATGCGTCCGTGTTTCAGTGGCACGAAAAAAATCCTGGCCTGGCCGACTATTACGAGCTTCGCATCTACGCAAAGGACGGCAAGACGCTGCTCGCGGTGCAGAAGATCACCGGGCACGCCGTTCTGGCAATGGGAGGAACGCTCAACGTTGTGCCGACCTACTTCCGCCCCACAGACGCCTTTCTGAAGCAGGTGCTCGATCCAGTCCGGGGGATGATCTTTTTGAATCAATCTCCGGCGAGCCTGTTGGGCAAGGGAGTGTTGAAGAACGTATCGGCTACGCCGCCGTCAACCGGGGCGACCATGCCCACGTTCCCCCCGGATCAACTCAATGGCCAGCTAGCCCAGGGCGATCTGCAATGGGAGGTAGCGGGATTCCACACCTACAACCAGAACGGCGTAGCCCCGCAGGCGCCTGCCGCGCAGAACAAGAATCAGAGCGGTGCTGCGAACAAGATGGTTCAAAACGCCGCGAACGCGCCAGCCCAGCCAAGCACGGTCGATATCGAGGTAGAGATATCCGATCGCTGGCCGCTGAAGGCGCCGCAAGCGCCGAATGGACTGGCGTGCGGCGGCACGGGATTCGGGTCCGGTCTCAATGTGCAGGATCTTTCCGCTACCGGCGGCGACATCAACACCTACCCAGGCGATCAGTGGAGCCTGGGCGGCACTGTCGATCTCTCCCGTTCGCCCTATAAGCCGGGCTACACGCCGCAGTTCGCGTCCAACGGCAGTCAAAGCTTTGGGGGAAACGTTACGTCAGTCCAATTCGACAATGTCTTCGTCGATTGGGGAGACGGCAAGGTAGTGCCGCTGACCGCCCCGCCCGCGAACTCGAACCTATCGAGCTGGGATCCGAGCGATCCGCTCTCGTGGTCCGCGAACCAGGCCAGCCCGACGCAGCACGTCTATCAATCGCTGGGCAGCTTCACCATTCGCGTGTATCAGTTGTCCGAGGGAGACCTGCAGCATGTCAGCGCCGCGGCTGTGTCAGCAAGCCAGGACGGGCCGACAACGCCTTTTATGCAGATGGCGCTGCTTTCGAAAGTCTCCGCGCAGGGTTCGCTCAAGAGCGGCCTGACCGTCGCAGGTGTGCAAACCAACTTCCAGCAGATGCTCGCCCAGGGCAACAACACCGGTCCTTCTCCGGCGGCACAGGTGGCAAGCGACGCCTATATGCTCTACTGCCATACCGTGGACATTGTTCCCGTTGAGGACCTTGACGCAGATGGCCCACTGCACCTCAAATCGATCAACGATCCGGACTTTGGCGCATACGACCTGGTCAAGGCGAGGATGGCGGGAGGGGTGCTTGTAGACCGCGCTTCGCTCGGCGGTGCGGCTGGAAAATCAGGCGCGCCCGAAAAATCGATTGAGGTCGCGACTGCCCCCGCCGAAGCAAAGACGCCGGTCAAGCGGGCCGACGAACACATCATGCCCCTGGGAGGGGGTGGACCGGCGCCTATTGCTGTTTGTAGTACTTGCGACGATGGAATGGACGCAACGACAGCCCTGAACTACTACGGAACCGGACTGGTGCGGGTGACCTGGATTGTCGATGGCGTCATGTCGCAGCAGACTATGGGCCTCGGACCATCGCAGAAGCGAATGAACCTGAAGCGCCAGGGCTACGACACGATAAGCATGAAGGGGCATTCGATACAGTTTCCCATACCCGAACCGCCCATTATCGTCTCCACCAGCAGTCCCATCTATTCGCCGGCCTTGCAGACTCAACCCCTCGGCAATCACACAGTCATGGTGCAGGCGGATGTAATGCCCCAGCCCACCATGCCGAATCTCAGCAATCCGCTGGGCAGAGCGCTGGGCTCGCTGATGCCGCACAGCCTCTCCCCGCCGACTGGGACTGCGCCCGCCTCCAACACCGGCTCCAGCCCGGTCTCAACCGCGCCGAATGTCGCGGAAGCGCAGTCGCTCCTCAACACGCTGGCGCCGCCCGTGGGCAGCAATCTGCCACCGCTAAAAATTGGCCTGCTCTCTCCTGACAACCACGGCTCCGCCGGGCTGGGCCCGGTGCAATACGTCAACAGCACCCTGGAGCAGGTGGTCTCGCAACTCACCAGCACACTCCCGGATCAGCACGTGGCGTCGAACACCACGGCCTACGAGGTTGTAGCGTCCGATCCGACCAAGCCCTGCAAGTTTTTGTTTCCGGTAAAGAGCGGCGGCGCATTCGAAATCAGCGGCCTGCAGAATCACGTCACGCATCAAGGCGGCACATACAACGGAACCGGCAACCTGATTCTGCACATGGTCAACACCGGCAGCGGCAGTTATTTCCAATATCCGCCCATCCCGGTGACCATCAGTAATTGGAGCGTACCTGACGGCTTGCACGTTCAAACGGGCAGCATCCATGTTTCGCCGAAGCTGGAGTTGGATCAAAGCGTACCCGCATTGAAAGGATCCATCGAAACCCTGTCCGGCCAGGCAGGCGGAGAACTTGACGCAACCCTCAACGTCACTCTCAGCGACGATACACTCCGTCTTCCCGGCGAGATCCCGGTCTCCTGGAACGGAGTCACTTCTGAAATCACTCCAGTTGGCGACTGGATCAAAGATGGCCTTAGCATGCCCTCCACGCTGATTGGGTGGAGCTCGTTCACCATGCAATCGAACTCCGTCCGGCTCGACCTCAGTCATCACGCGGGCGATGCCGCCGGCCCGTTGTGCGGCCCACTTACCGGCAGCGACTGGGTGGGTGTGCGCTTTCCTACGCTCGCCATCACTCCGTACACCATGAATCTGGTAGCGAGTGGTTCGCTGCAGCCTCAAGTCACCGATTGGGGCATCACTGGCGGAGGCACAAACGAAGGCAGCGGGCTGTGCGGGGCGCTCACAACCACGACTCCGTTCACGGCGACTCTGGGCTCGGGTACCGTGACCTTCGCCTTCATCCACGCAACGGCCTTCAATGGTAATTTCAGCGCGGTATACAAAGGCATGGACGTCCACGTGCCGTGGCTGGACACGGATCTGACGGGCGACGCGACCCTGCTCTCGGGCGGCGGCAAAGCAGCCAGCATCTCATTCCCATTCACCAGCCCGCCAATCACGAAGACATACGGCAACTTCTCATTCACGGCGAGCAATTTGAACTTCACGCAGTCGCAGGGAATCGGCTGGTCTGTCCAGACCAGCACTCACTTCGTCTTCTCGACCGAGAACAAGCAGTTCGCCGCGTTTGATAAGACCTTCATCTTCGGCATGGACGGCCGCGGCTACTTTGCGAACGCCGCTGGGACGGCCGACGTGTCGCTCGGAGGCAGCTCTCACCTCGGCCAGACGCCGGTTGATCTCGTTTCAGTCCACCTGACGGCGCCGAACACCGGATCCCAGGTGCTTGCAGCGCTGTTTAGCACCAATGTCCATCTCTCCGAGGTGATGGCCGCCGCGCCCGTTCAGGTCAACTACTCGATCGACAAGTCCGGCACAAATTACTCCACCACCGGCCCAGCCAACGCGCCCTTCACCATCGACGTCCCCTATCCCTCAGGCCAGCCGAGCGCCGATGCAAAGATCCATCCTGTCTACTCGGGCGGCTCGGGATCCGGCGGTGGCGTCACGGAATACTCCGGAACTGTCGATCTCTCCGAGTTAGGCGGCCCGCCCATCACCGGCGAATTCCGGCTTGGCTATCAAGGCGGCCACGACTACTGGCTCACGCGCGTCAGCTACGCGCTTGGCCCAACCGGCATTCCATTGATCGTTGTGCCTCCGGTGATGAACCTCTACCGCGTGCAGGGCGGACTCGGCCACAACTTCCCCATCAGCGCGTTTGAAGACACTGGCTCGATCAATGCCGCGACTCCCGTCTCCGACAACTCCTTCCTCTTCATGGCGGGACTGCGTGTCGGCATGCCCGACCAGTTCACCTACACGCTGGACGGCGATCTCACCATCAAGGCAGGCGGGCAGGATGCAGGCGCGCGTCTCGATTTTCACTCCTGGCTGCTCAAGCCGCCGGATAACGGCAATGGAGATTTTCAGGGATACTTCCAATATGCGGGCAGCAACTTCGATGGCCGCATCTGGGGTCATCTGAACTTTCTCGGCGGCATCGCGTCGGTGGATTTGGGCAACAGCGCCAGCAATGCCGCGGTCGACATCCACTTTGGCCCAAGCGGTCCGTGGCACATCGACGCGGGCAAACAGCAAGGCCCGCGCATCGATGGCCATCTCCTGTTCACAGATGCAAATATGTACGTCATGCTCTCCGGCAGCGGCCTGGCAATCGGCGGCGGTGAGAGCATCAGCCTCAACGTAGGCGATGACTCGGTCGCATCCGCGTACGTCAACGGCAGTGTCGATGTTGGCCTCGCCGTTACACCGCAGCCGCACATTTCCGGGGACTTCTCCGCCAATGTCAACGCCGGCGTGTGTGTCGACGACGTCTGCGTTTCCGCAGGCGTGTCCGCGCAGATTCACGCCGAAGCGCTGCCTCTCGAAATGAACGCGAGCGCGAGCCTAGGCCTGCCGTGGCCGCTCGGCTCCATCTCATTCTCAGTGCATTTATGACGATGACTGCTCGAACAAAAATCCCGGCTCTGCTCGCGGCTGCGCTGCTCGCGCTGATACCCGCCCCGCCCGCGCGCGCCCAGCAAAGTGCCGGCGCAATGTTCTCCGCCTCCGACGGGAACGGCCACATCGCGCTGCTGTGGTTTCCGCCGCCCTCGCAATGGCCTGCCGGCGGGTGGAGGCTCGCCGACTCCACCGGCCAGACTCTGGCCCCGCTCATAGGCATGGGCGACGCATCCGCCCTGCAATCGCTTTCGGTCGAAGACGCCGACGCGATCCGTAAACTGCCTGCTGTCCTGGCGCAGCCCGATACAAGCGCGAAGCGCCGCAACCTCATCAACATTCTCGGCCTGCGCGTCTTTAGCGAACCCAGCTACGCTCGCGCAATGGGCCTCGCCTGGGCAGCGGACCACGTCGCCGCGGGCAGTCGCATCTACAAGGTGGAAGGCCTGGATGCATCCGGCAAGGCAACCGGCCTGCAACTCACCAGTCCTCCGACCGACTCTTCCGCCGCGACTCCATTGCCTCCCGCGCCAACCGGCGTGCAGGCTAAGACCGATGAATCCGGCGTCTCTCTCTTCTGGGCCGCGCCCCCCGAAAATCGCCAGCTCCCGGTCATCGCATATGCCGTCGAGCGCGACAGCACAGGCCAGTCGTCGGCGCCTGTCACGGCCAAGCTAATCGTCCCCGGCGTGAGCTGGGCTCCGAAGATCCCCCTCGTGCTCGATCGCAACGCCCCAGGCAACGACACGCTCACCTACCATGTCTTCGCCGTCGACATCTTCGGCCGCCGCAGTGCCGGCGCCTCCATCCGCATCTTCTTTCCCGACTATCATGCCCTCGAGCCTCCCGATCCAGTAACCGCTACAGCCGGCGTCGGGAAGGTCGTTGTCAATTGGCCTGCCGTAGAGAAGCCCAATCTCTCCGGCTACCTCGTCGAGCGCGCATTTCTCTTCGCCGGTCCCTATGAGGCTCTCTTTGCGCAGGCGCTGCCGCCTGCCACCTCGCAATACGAAGATGACACCGTCCGTGGTGGCGCCACCTACTACTATCGCGTCCGTTCCGTGAACTCTCGCGGCGACCTCGGCAACCCCTCCAGCGCCGCCTCCGTCCAGCCACAAAATCCGGGAGCGCCGCCTCAGGTAAGTGGCCTCTCAGCCGACACCGGTCAAACTCGAGTTCGGCTCACCTGGAACGCTGTGAGCTTTCCTGTTGCGGGATACTTTGTAGAACGCCATGCCCTATCCGGACCGGCCGGCAGCGAGAACTGGGTGCGCCTGAACTCTCGCGTCACCCCCGAGCCGCTTTACGACGATCCCATCGGCCTGGCATCGGACGTAAAGCTCGAGTACCGCGTTGTAGCAGTAGCCTTCGACAATGCCGAAGGCCCGCCCAGCAGCACCGTGCCCGTCACCCTTGCGGACCGCAGTGTGCCGGAATCACCCTCCATCACCAGTGCAACCGGTGTCGACGGCAAGGCCCAGCTCAGCTTCGTTCCAGCACTACCCGCTGAAAAGACCGCACAATTCCTGGTTCTGCGTTCCGGAAGCGATCGCGACATCGGAGTTGTCATTGGCGATCCGCTCCCTGCCACCGCGCGCCAGTTCACTGACCTCTACACCAGCCCAGGCGAGCGCTACTGGTACCGCCTTGCCGCCCTCGACAAAGACGGCAACCGCAGCGACCCCACTCCCCCCGTGGCTATCCGGATCGGATCGCCGCAGTTACCCGCGCCTCCGGCTCCCACAGCCCAGTACTCCGCCACTCCATACCCGCATGTAACGCTGCAACTCCAGCAGGCGCCCGCCGCTCTCAGCCTGATTGTCGAAAGGCAAGATCAGGCCACAGACACCTGGATTCGCATCGCCGGCCCAATGAATGCGCAAACCGCTATCGACAACGCCGTACCGCCATCGACACTCCTCAGCTACCGCGCCTCCTACGTAGCAGCCGACGGCAGGACAGGCCCAGCCAGCAAAACGGTGCAAGTCTCCGTTCCATAGCGCACGTGTATCATCCGCAGCAATTCACGTACGGAGGATTCAAAAGAGCAGCAGATCGGGCCCGGTCTTTCCCCTTCATCAAGTTTTGGAGTGCTCCGCCGCAAGACCGAGTGATTCGAGATCAACCTGAATCGCAGTATCACGGCGCGATTCAGAGCGAGGCGCGGTTCGGAGCGGTACCGGGTGATAAATTGCTCCATCGCGAACCTGTAATCTCGCCGTGAGCTTGGCGAACTAAAGCTGCTGAGGACGGAGGATCTAGCATGGTCTAGATCAGGCAGCCGGAGGACGATCTTCCTACAGGTCTGTTTCTTGTTCTTTTTTCGCATATAAGCGGCCTCGCTGCCGCCGTCATGCCATCGAGGTATACACCCGCGCGCCGAACTTTGTGGAGATGGCCAGGCGCCCAGGCGATTTCAAATAAGCCGGGAATTCTTCCCGGCGGCATCGGTGTTTGCCGGGATCCCGGGCAAACACCGATGTGGTTTCATTCGTTGTGCAGGCTTCTATTCGCGTTCATGATCATGGCGTTCATGTTCCGCATCACAGAAGCACCGTTTGACAGTGTGCAGCTTTTCCAGGCTGGTGCTGGGCAAGTACACGCTGTCCGTGCCCGGAATGTAACTAGCCGTCACCTTATGGGTGCCGACCTTGAGCTGGGATGTCTCCCTCGTTGCCCGGCCCATTGCATCGACTGTGACAGGCTCTCCTGCGTTCGAGCCGTCGACGGCGAACTGCACGGTCCCGCTCGGACGGCCCGTGGCCGTTGAAGAGTTTGCCACAACAAAAGCGGTGAAGGTTATCCATTCTCCGGCCTGCGTAGGATCCGCATCCGCAGTCAGGCTTGTCGTGGTTGAGTCGGCCAGGACGCGCTGCGTAACGAGGTAGGTTTGGGCGAAGATGGGATCGCCCGTGGCCCGGACGTCGAAGATGCAGTCGGCGCGGGTGTACTGATCGCTGACGCGGCGGCAAGCCATCTGGGCGAGAGCTTCGCTGCCGGGGGCGAGGGGCTTTTCATTGCGAACAACGCAGGGCGGCTGCTCTTTGGGCCAATCCATATTTGTGAAGGTATCCGTTGACGTGCCCGGCGCATAGTCGAAGAGGCTGTCCTTGTTGTTGACGCGCCAGGCGTCGGCGAATTTCTTGTAGAGGGTGTTGTAGCGCTCAGGCAAGGTAGCCGGCATTGGCCCCAACGATGCGCCGCCGGGGAGGGCTGGGAGCCAGCTTCCACTGGCGATGGCGCCGGCAACCCCGCGTCCGACGGCGGTGCTGTCCGCGCTCACTAGCCCAACATTGGAGACATTGACATTGAGGTACCACTCGCTCTGCGACGCCCACCACTCGGGGGTCGCGAGCAAGGTTTTGCCGTCGGGGAAATCAACTTCCAGAGCGCCTCCGGCCTGAGGGGCAACGCGCCCACCAGTTCCCAGAGCCACACCCTGCGGACCCAGCGAGGTAAGAGCGCCATCGATGCGAAGCTGAAGGCCGCTGGGATCGGGTACGCCACTGAGGTTGGGCTCCCAGGTGACGCGATGTTCGCCTACGCGAGCGGCGACGGCGGTATTCAAGCTTACGCATGTGGTGAGCCCGTTGTAGGAATCTGAGCCGATGAACGTGGTTGAAACGGGCTTTTGGCGGGTTTGAATCTCCGCTCCGTCAGAATCCAGCAGAGAAACGAACTCTCCCGCCCCCTGAAAATTGTAGTGCGTTCCGTCCACCGTGGTGATGTGCGGGTCGCCAAGGAGCTGCGTTGCGCCGCAGGTGGCGGTGTGACCGGCGTTGGTCTCCATAAACTGAATATTTGGGGATTTGCCGCCGAAGGGGCAGCAGACCAGCGCCGTGCTCGACGTTTTGCCCGCGAGGGTCAGATTGTTGCTCTCGCCGGTAAAGCTCTGCTGCAGACAAGAGGGCTTATTCATGGTTCCATCGACCACGCTGGTCTTGACGACGATGGTTGTTCCGGGGCTGGTGCCACTGGGAGCGACGAAGAAAGCCTCGTCTCCACCGCCGCCGCCGAAGACGTTGAATTCGGTGACGTTCCAGCTTTTGTCCAGATCGAGCGTACTATCGGACACCGCCGCGCTGAGAGAAGAATTATTATCCAGAATCACTGTATCGTTGCCGCCGGAGATTTTGCCCGTCAACGTCTGACTAGCTAAGGACGTGATGGTTATGGGTGTAACCGGCACCTGCGCGCTGACTATATAGCAATCACCGACGTCGGGTGTCCATCCTGTCGGGCAGGTTGCTCCGCCATAGGGAACGAGCCAGTACCATACGGCGACACAGGAACCGCAAGTAAGGGGCCCGAGGTTGTTTTGGAATGTGAACTGCACCCAGCCCTGGCACATCGAGGGCTGCGCAGCGCCTGTACAGAGCGAAGTTGTGAGAGAGTTCGTAAAGGTATTTGTGTTCATCTGCAGGGAGAAAGAGTCGGCTAAGGCGCCGCTGGTCCCCGGGGGTGCGTCGCTGGCCTCGCTGACTCCAGGGGTGACGCTGTTGAACGTCCCCTCTGACGAGGTATACAAGCCCGATGTCTCTGCCGAGAAATCGTTGGTGCATCCTCCGGGACAAAGTCCACCCACGAGAGCGGGCGAGCCTCCTCCCCTGCCTCCCCTCACCGGCGGCTGAGGCGGGAACGGCTTCGCGGTCGAACAGGGAACTTCATGCCACACCTGGTCCGGATAGGAAGCCGTGAAGCATCCCTTCCTTGGAGGTGTAGTATTCACCATGGATTTGTGCCAGGCCTCGCGAATCTCGGGCTTCGCGGACGGCTGTGCGGTCTCTTGCGCCGGGCAAAGGCTAATGCCTGCCATCAGCATCAAAGCTGCGGCGGCGAACGGAGAATACTCGCGGCTAAACATAACGCCTCCTGTTGCACAGCACATGGGCATTGCGCTGGCCTGGTTGTCTGTGCGTGCTGGGAATTTCACGTCCACAGCGACAACCCACTGGAATAGTGAAAAAAAGAACCAACCGTTTCACGACCCTGATGCGATCCCTCCAAGTTCGCCTGTGGTAAAGTCATTCCGTCTAAGGAATCTCTGCACAAGTCTGCAACCGGCGTCATATTTGAATAAACTATAAGTATGAATCGAATGGCGCGTTTTCAGCAGACATTTGCATCGCAGGCGAGTTTTGAGAAGCATGGCCGCAAGAGCAAGCGGGAGCTGTTTCTGGATCAGATGAACCAGGTGGTTCCGTGGTCTGAGTTGCTGGCGCTGGTTGAGCCTTTTTACCCCAAGGCTGGCAATGGCCGGCAGCCAGTGGGTCTGGCGATCATGCTGCGGACCTACTTTTTGCAGCAGTGGTTCAGCCTGTCTGACCCGGGCATGGAAGAAGCCTTCTATGAGTCGCCCGTGCTGCGCCGCTTTGCCGGAGTCGATCTGGGTGTGTTCGCCGCGCCGGACGAGACGACGATCCTTCGCTTCCGCCACTTGCTTGAGCAGCACGATCTGTGCGGCGAGATGCTGATGACGGTGAACCGCTATCTGGAGACCAAAGGCATTCGCATCACCACCGGCACCATCGTGGACGCAACGATTATCCATGCGCCCAGTTCGACAAAGAACTCCAGCGGCGAGCGCGATCCCGCGATGCATCAGACTAAGAAGGGCAAACAGTGGTACTTCGGCGCCAAGGCGCACATCGGCGTGGATAGCAAGGAGACGGTGGTGCATACTGTGATAACTTCAGCGGCCAGCGTGGCGGATAAACATATGCTGCCCGACTTATTGCACGGCGACGAAAAGAAGGTGTGGGGAGATGCCGGCTATCAAGGGCAGACCGAGGCGATCCATGAGGCCGCGCCCAAGGCACAGGACATGACTTCGCGCCGCACCAAGTTCAAGAATTATGTAGACGAAGAAGCCAAGCGCAAGAACACGACCAAGGCCAGAGTCAGGTCGAAGGTGGAGCGTCCGTTCCGCATCCTCAAGCGAGTCTTCGGATTTACCAAGGTGCGCTATCGCGGCATCTGGAAAAACCACCAGTGGCTATGCGCGGCCTTCGCGCTGGTAAATCTGTACCAACACCGCAACCGGCTGGCCCCGCAAAGGGCGTAGTGTCTCTTGAGGCCGGAAAACGGCCTCGCAGAGACGAAAAAGACCAGCAGCAACCCGTCTTTTCCCACAGAAAACCTATTCAGAATCAAAAAATCAACTGCGCTCGCGTTGTCGATGCAAAATCACGCACCTGCGCAGAGGTTCCTTAGTGTGGTCTGCATTTCGATCATGCGATATAGCCTCCTAACGCATGATCGCTTGCGCTCACGCCCACTTCAACGTGAACAATCGCCCGGCGATTTCCCACGTCTCAGTTGGGCGCTTTTCATGGCGATCCTAACCGTCTCCGCTACTGAGCGCTCTCTGCGGCGCTTTGAATAGGACTCGACACCTTCGACGCTGATTGCATCGCCTTCGCATTGAAGTTGTTTTGCAATCTGCTTTGCCGTCATTCTTTGCCGCTTCAACAGAGCTATCGCTATCGCCTTATCCACTGAATGCTTGCGTCCAGGCGTTGGCTTCGCCAATTCCATTAAAGACTCTCGCCATTCACCATCCAGGCCATAGGCTCCGATAAGCTCCGAAGAAAATACCTAGCCCCTGTATTCCATTCCCCTTTGTAGCCACTCCGAATTTCAGCGAGTTTACGGAATTTTCTCGCTTCTTCGGCCATTTCCAGTTCGCGCGCAGTCATCGGCTTGTATGCCAGAGCGAGGAGCGCAGCATACGACTCAGGATTTGAGTAGACTGGTTTCTTGCTTTTGGGCATCGTTCCCTCAGCGATTCCCTTGAATGATGTGACCGCCAACCGGACAGGGTCTCCGGCTTTCGCCCGGCCAAGACTAGGCGGCAGACGAAGGATACCATTTCGCCTGTGTTGCTGCCTTGCTGTACTGCCAGCGCCCGAACCGACTATCATTGCTGGGTAAACGGAGGTGTGATGTGTCCTTAGCTCGCATTCTTTGGTGTGTCCTACTGCTTCCCATCATGGCGATTGCGCAGAGCCCTGAAGCAATGAAGTACGCCCCGCGCCCCATTCTCCTGATGGACCCAGAACCCAATGGCGTAGCTGTTATGCCGATGGTGTTCACCACCGATGGGCAACGGCGTATTGAGTACATCCCCGTGCCTCAAATCAAGGAATCCATGGATAAGGGCGGACAGCCTCTTCGCTCGGGAGATATTCTTGCGGCATTAAAGGAGGCCAGTGAGGCCATCAATCGCCTACAGGAAGAGAACAATCGGCTGAAAGCGGAGAACGACAAGCTCTGGAAAGTAGCGATGAAGGATGCTCCACGGCAGGAGCCTCCCACCGTCGTTGTCGAGCAGCCTGCTCCCCAGCAACCGAGTCCATTGGAGCAATACATGCTGCTCCGTTCTTTTTTGCCGCAGGCTCAGCCCTACCAGTTGCCGATGCCCGTCAACCCAAACGCCAACCGCTTACGGACCAATTGCACAACGACCACGATGGGCGGCGTCACGACAACGAACTGCAATTAATCGTCACCCGTCGGCTGTGCCGAGACCGCTCACTGGACCTTCTCCTCGTCTCCGTTTCTCACAAAGTGAACCACGACGCTGGTTTGGACGGGGCCTCCATCCTCGCCGGTCCATTCAACCTGTTGCCGGGGCTTGCCGTATGCTCTATCGGCCAGCGCGGTGAACATCTTGGCATCCCCCTTCTTTAGTCCCGCCGCAAACGCGCGAGTAATCGCCTCCGAGTCCTGCTCAAAGATCGCCCTTGCAATTTCCGCTGCCAGATCGCGCTTTGGCCGCCCTCCAGGGTTGCCGCTTTGCCCCGGCTTCCAAGGTTTGAGATTGTCTTTGCGTCCTGCCACTGTTCCCCCACTGTTCTGAGTGGAAGCGCGCGCCTCCGCTTGCCGCTATTGTGTCACACGAAACGAAGCGCCAGACACGTTGCCAGAATTGGACAGTGTACCAAACTGTGTACCACGGAACGCGCTATTGTGACCAAACACGCGTTAGGAGGATTTTCGGGCAAAGGAAAAGCCCGTTGATTTAACGGGCTTTAGCGTATCTTGACTGGTAGCGCTACCGGGAATCGAACCCGGGTTTTAAGATTGAGAATCTCACGTCCTAACCCCTAGACGATAGCGCCACTCACTTGCGGGGAACGGCCGTCACCGGCCACTTGCTTAGTCTAACAAGAATCCAGCTCGCTGCCAAAGGGCGCCCCAGGCCGTCAGCCGCCTGCTCAGATTCCCAACTTGCGGACTTCGTCGTTGTAGTACTTGCGATAGAGGATCTCCCACTCCTGCGACCCTTCCATAATGATCTTGCGCTGGTTGGCAATCTTGAGCCGGGCGGCGGAGTCGATTCCGGCCTCCTGAGTCAGCAGGGAGGTCAGCGCCTTTTTCGCCTCCTGGCGGATGGTGTTGCGATCCTCAAGGAAGCCGACTTCGTCGATCTCGGCCAGGGTGTCGGCCACGGTGTGGGCCAGCTTGTTGAGCTTGTCGGGGCTGATCCTCATAGCACCGCCTTGTACTTCTTCGCCAGCTCGGTCTTCACCTTCTTGAACATCTCGGCATACTGCGCCCCGCTCTTGCGCATCTCTTCGGAATATGCGTCGAGAATCACGCGCACTTCTTCGTTGATGCGGTCTTCAAGAGAGAGTTCTTCGATCAGCCCCTCGGCGACACGAGATTCGACCACCTTTAGGTTGCTGGTGGCGATCATCTTGGCGTCGATGAGATGCTTGACCGTTCGGCGGGCCAGATACCCGATGTAATCGCGGGAAAAGATCATGGATTAAGCATTAGGATACCGCATCGGGCCGCCTCCTGTACACCGGGCGTCCGGTTTGCTCCGACGGCGGGGGTGTGCTAACCTTAATTTCTGTGCCGTAGTACGTGCGCCGTGGTAGTGTGCCCGTACGGATTGATGGGTTTCCGGGACGGTTTCCGGGTGGAATGGGCTGGCGTAGCTCAGCTGGTAGAGCATCTGATTTGTAATCAGAGGGTCGGGGGTTCAAATCCCTTCGCCAGCTCCACTGAAAGGAAAGCGGAAACGGGGCCTGGGACGGCGGTAAGTTTTGTCGGCGCCGATTTTTGGCGCCGGGCCTGTCCTCTGCGGCGATCCCACCGAGGTGCATGCTTCTTGTTTACCGGAGTTCTTCCGGAAGGGGCTTGATGCGCTGAAGAGGGTTGAATCGAGGGGTTCTGGCGGGTTGAGCAGGGCCTCCGGCAACAGGACTCTGTCGCTGGGGTGACTGGGCACAGGTGGCCGAGTGGTTAATGGCAGCAGACTGTAAATCTGCCGGTCTTTAGACCTACGGAGGTTCGAACCCTCCCCTGTGCACCATGAATTGAGGGGCGGGAATGTGCGCTGAGTCGCAGCCGGGTGAGCGCGGAGAAGCGATAGATGCCCGGCCGGATTCTGTTGGTTTGAGTCGTGAAGATTCGAGTCAGGACAGGAAGTATCGTATCGCGCTGGTGTTGTACGCGGTTTTAGGGGTTTTGGCTTGGTTGACCCTCGGCGAGGGGAAGGTTCTCGTGGCGGGCAGGCCGGTGGAGTTGCGGTTGCTTCCGCTGGTGGTTCTCGGCGGGTTCGCATTGCGCACGGCGTTGGCTCACCATGCGGAGAAGATTCGCCGCGGCGGGGAGTAGGACAGCTTTTAGCCGTTAGCTATTAGCTTTTAGCTGGATGTTGGTGGGTGAAGCAATTGCGGCGCGCGCCGGCAGGATGAAGCTAAGAGCTGGAAGCTAAAAGCTAATAGCTGGTTTTTAAAAGAGGGCTGATGTAGCTCAGTTGGTAGAGCACTCCCTTGGTAAGGGAGAGGTCACCAGTTCAATCCTGGTCATCAGCTCCAGAGATGCAGCTTTTAGCAGTTAGCTATTAGCTTTTGGCTCGTTTGATGTTGGATTGGGCAGTTGCGGCTCGCGCGAGCAGGAAAAGCTGAGAGCTAACAGCTAAGAGCTAAAGGCTGTTTTGCGGGAGTAACTCAGTGGTAGAGTCACAGCCTTCCAAGCTGTTGGTCGCGAGTTCGAACCTCGTCTCCCGCTCCAGATGTTGAAAGGCAGAAGGCTAACGAAGTCGAGGGCAGGGAATGAAGTTCGAGCAGGCAGCCATAGCCGTCCAGGATGAGCAGGCATACGCGCAGCTTCATGCGCGGATCGACGCAGCTTTCGACTCCCGGGACGTGGAGGTTTTTCTGAGGCGCGTAGGCCAGTCGAAGCTGCGGATTCGCGACTTCGAGGGCGCTTTGAATCGCGGACTGATAGGCAAGGAGGCTGCGGGGCTTTATCGGGCGCTGCCGGTTTCGGATCAGGCTCTGACCCGCGAGCGCTACCTGCAGCAAGTGGAAGCCGTGCCGCTGGAACTGCGGCAAAGGTATCTTAAGGTGTACGCCTACTATTGAGGCGGGAGTCCAGCTTTAACGCGTCGATCATTCTGGGGCGCGACAGAAAAAAGTCTAACGGAAGGGACTGAAGGACCATGGGCAAGGAAAAGTTTGATCGCAGCAAGCCGCATGTGAACGTGGGGACGATCGGTCACATCGATCACGGCAAGACGACGTTGACGGCGGCCATCACCAAGGTGTTGCAGAAGCACAACCCGAAGAACAAGTTCCGCTCCTTCGACTCGATCGACAACGCGCCGGAAGAGCGCGAGCGGGGCATTACCATCGCCACGGCGCACGTGGAGTACGAGACGGCCAACCGGCATTATGCGCACGTCGATTGCCCCGGCCACGCCGACTACATCAAGAACATGATCACCGGCGCGGCGCAGATGGACGGAGCGATTCTGGTGGTCGCGGCCACCGACGGGCCGATGCCGCAGACCAAGGAGCACGTGCTGCTGGCGCGCCAGGTGGGCGTTCCCTGC